>JBEBXX010000011.1:0-13176 GCA_040391435.1 Aureliella helgolandensis
TAAGTGCCCTTGGGCAGCGCGGCCGACTCGACTTGGTAGGAGGTGCCGAACAGCTCGGTTGTCTCGCCGAATGCCCAACCGGCGCGCAGTGCTCGCTCATTGGCCTCTTGGATCTCGGGCAGCTTAGAGAATTTGGCTTTGATAAAGCGCAGCGTGGCATCCATCTCGCGGCCGTACAGCCAGTAGACCATGCCCATTGCAAAAAAGTTGCGGCAGCGATCCGCCTCTTTAACGCCCAGCTTGAGCGACTCCACGGCGGTGCGAGTGAGCTTGGTCATGGGCACTTTGGCCAAGCGGTAATTTTCCACCCAGGGCTCATCCAGCGGACTAGTCGTCAAGCCAGCCAGCTTGAGGTCTTTGTCTTCGAAGCTGTCTTCGTTAACGATCAACAAGCCGCCTTTGCGCAAGTCGCCTATGTTGGTCACCAGGGCGGCCGGGTTCATGGCGACGAGCGCGTCGAGCGTGTCGCCCGGAGTGTGCACTTCGTGGGCTGCAAACTGGACCTGGAAACCGCTCACGCCAGCTCGCGTGCCGCGCGGCGCGCGGATCTCCGCCGGGAAATCCGGGAATGTGGCCACATCGTTACCGGCAAGGGCGGACGTATTGGTCAACTGCGTCCCGAGCAACTGCATCCCGTCTCCGGAATCGCCAGCAAGTCTTACCGTAATTCCGCTTACTACCTGGACCTGTTTGGCGTCGTGCGCCTGCGGAGAATCAGTCGACATTCAGAGAGTGCCTATTTTAATCTGTGGATAGGTGGGAAAGGCGTGACTTGCCCGCAGCGAAATCTGGCGTCCATGCCGATTATATAGTTTATATCGAATATTCAGCCTGGGCGGGAACACTTAATTTTACAAATGAGCCGCCCTTAGAGTAAGACTCAAATCCCAATTCTCTATGAGAAACAGGGGGTTTGCCATACAAATCGGGCTGCCTGAGACCAAACGCCGCAGACTCGCTACGCTTTGGCGAAGTCTACATGTTGATCTCGTAGCCCGCTCGGGTGTCTCGCGTCAGAAACGCATTAGCTTGCTCGTCGCCGACGATCTCGCGCCGATCCGCATCCCACTGCAGCTCGCGGCCAAGCCGCATGGCGATGTTGGACAAATGGCAAATTTCGAGCATGCGATTGTGCGACCACACGTCGGAGATGGGCTGCTTGCGCGACTGCATGGCTTCGATAAAGTTGACCGTGTGATTCTCACTGACCGGCCCACCGTAGACCTCTTCGATCGCCCCCTCAGGTAGCGGATTGCTCTTCAAGTCCTCTACGGGTGCTCCGGTAAGCTTGCCGCGGTTGACAAAGAACCGCCCCTCGGTCCCCTCGAACAAGATACCATTATCACCTTCGCTGGTTATCAGCATTTCCACGTCGTGGGGCATCGCGACTTTAATGTCAAAGCTGGTAGCCGCATTGTACTGGTCGTGCACGACTGGATAACCATCTCGGTGCTCGACCGGCAGTTGGAACTTGACGGGGGTGATCTTGCTCGGCCCCGTATCGTCGGCTCCCAAAGCCCAAC
This sequence comes from Aureliella helgolandensis, assembly GCA_040391435.1. Taxonomy (GTDB): domain Bacteria; phylum Planctomycetota; class Planctomycetia; order Pirellulales; family Pirellulaceae; genus Aureliella; species Aureliella helgolandensis_A. The sequence continues at coordinate 1,524 of JBEBXX010000011.1, forward strand.
AAGCGATGTCGACATGGTGGGCACCCCAATCGGTCAGCTTGCCTCCAGCATATTCGTGCCAATGGCGGAAGGAATAGTGGCAGTTGCTATACAGCGGTACGCCGCCGCCGTAGCCTTCGCGCAGTTCCGGCAGGGCCCGGTAGTCTACCTTTGGAGCTGGCCCTAGCCAAAAGTCCCAGTCCAGTCCCGCGGGGACTGCGGCTACGGGAATGACCGGTGAAGCCTCCATGCCATTGATGCCGCAGGTGACTTTCTTAACCGTGCCGATGCGGCCGTTTTTAACCAGTGCCACAGCTTTCAGGAAGCGCTGGTCGGACTCGGTGCGCTGCATCGTGCCCACTTGGAAGACGCGCCCCGTTTGCTTGACGATCCGCTCGATCAACTTGCCTTCATCGATCGTCAACGTCAGAGGTTTTTCGCAGTACACATCCTTGCCGGCCAGCATGGCTTCCACGGCGATCTTGGTATGCCAGTGATCGGGTGTAGCGATCATCACCGCATCGATGTCTTTGCGGTCGAGAATGTGTCGATAGTCTTTGTAGCCATCTGGCTTTTTGCTCTGTGCTTTTTGCGTCTGCTCGACATAGTTTCCCAGTACGTTCTCATCGACATCGGCCAGGGCGGCGAAGTCGGCCGACTTGAACGACTTAGCCGTAATGCCCCATCCCTGGTTTCGCAAGCCGATCGTCGCAAAGATCGGGCGCTCATTCGCGGACTGTGCGGCTGCTCGCTTGATCGAGGTGCCCAGCATGGCGGTGGTCGTCACGGCAAGTGAGGCGTGCAGAAAACTACGGCGGTTGGCTGATTGCGAAACTAGCATGGATGTTTCCTCTGCGGAATGGAGACTCGGGCGGGAACAGACTGGCCTCCATGATAGTCCTAAATCGGACTGTCTGCATGCGCCCGCGTAACACGGTTAATAGCGTCCATGTTACACTTGGGAATGCGGTGAGAGTCTGAGATGGGAACGATGTGAACACGGTGACGAGATGGCTTTGATCTTTGCCGCGATGGGGGCGGAAATAAATGGGTGCCATGATGGGCCATCTCTGGGAGCACGTACGGCCAGCCGATTTTTTAGACGTGGCACTGGTTTCTGTTTTTGTCTACGTCATCTTGGTGTGGCTCCGCGAGCGGGCCTCGCGGGCCTTGGGACAGATCGTGTTGCTGTTGGCCGGCGTCTTTGTGGTGGCCCGTTGGTTGGATCTCTATCTGACGACGATGGTGTTTCACTTCGGTGCCATGGGTATCTTGCTGGCCTTGGTGTTGGTTTTCCAGCACGACATCCGCCTAGGGTTTGAACGCCTGAGTTCGTCGCGTTGGCTGTGCCGGCCGCAGGCGTTCGATTCGTCGCTGACTCCCGCCGGGACTGTCATTGAATCGGTTATCCAAATGTCGCAGCAGCGGACGGGCGCACTGATTGTTTTTCCAGGTACTCAGCCGCTCGATCGGCATCTGCGCGGTGGAGTGCCGGTGGACGCAGAGATCAGCCAGCCGTTGATACTGAGCATCTTTCACGCGGATTCACCGGGGCACGATGGAGCCATCTTGATCGATGGCAATCGCATCCGGTTGCTGGGCTTGTACCTGCCGTTGACTTCGCAGGTTTCACGATTGCCCTACGGAGGAACGCGTCATGCCGCCGCTCTGGGGCTGGCCGAGAGCTGCGACGCGACCGTGGTCGTCGTTTCAGAAGAACGCGGGTCGATCTCCATCGCTCACCAGGGTGAGCTGGAAATGGTGCAACCCGACGATCTACATGAGCGTCTCAAGCATTGCTTCGAGGGGGCGAGTGGACCGGCGGCGCTGCCGCTCAAGGCTCGCTTGGCCGACATCGGAACCAAGGCCGCCGCGGTGATCTGTGCCGTGAGCCTGTGGTTCTTGTTTGCTTACCAAACCGATACCATCCAGCGGACATTTGTGGTGCCTATCGAATACCGCAATCTGCCGGAGGGCTGGGAGATACTCGACCCCAAGCCGACCTATGCCGAAATCACTCTGTCCGGCGCACAGCCCGCCTTTGCCATGCTCAACCCGGCGGCCTTTGCGCTGTCGCTGGATATTGGGCCGGTCGACGTCAAAGACGGTCAGATGAACCTGGCGTTCTGGGAGACCGGACCCAATTTGAAGAATGTCCCCACGGATTTAACCATCGAGAACATCATTCCCAGCACTGTCCGCGTCGACATCCGCAAGAAAACTCGCGAGAAGCCCGCAGACAAAGCCGCCATGCCGAAGTAACTTACTGCGGTGGCTTGACTGTCGTCGCCGAACAGGTGCCTTAGGCTTCATCGAGCAGTTCGACGGCTTCGAACTTGTTGCCTTCTAACATGGATAGACTTGCGCCGCCACCGGTGCTGACATGCGTGACCTGGTCGGCAAAACCCAGTTGCTCAATGGCGGCAGCCGAGTCGCCGCCACCGATGATGCTGGTGGCTTGGCTGTCGGCGATGGCCTTGGCGACGGTCTTGGTGCCTTCGTCAAAGGGTGGCATTTCAAACACGCCCATCGGCCCGTTCCATACAACGGTCTTGGCGCTGGCCAACAGTTCGGCGTACTTCTGGGCGGTTTTAGGACCGATGTCGAGGCCCTCCCAGCCGTCGGGGATTTCGCCAGCGGGGACGACTTGCTTGTTGCAGTCGGCAGAGAAATCGTCGCCGCAATGGGTGTCGACAGGCAGCACGAGCTTCTCGCCCCCTTTGGCGACGAGCGACTTGGCCAAGTCAACTTTGTCTTTCTCAACTAGGCTTTTACCAGTCTGTCCACCGTTGGCCAATGAGAATGTATAAGCCATCGCGCCGCCGATCAGCACGTAATCACAAATGCCCAGCAGGTTGTCGATGACATTGATCTTGTCGCTAACTTTGGCACCTCCCAGGATAGCCACGAAGGGACGCTCGGGCTGCGATATGGTGTCGCTCAGGTACTGGATCTCCTTGGCGACCAAGAAACCGGATACCTTGGGTTTGTCTCCCATGGCTTTGGGAACGGCGACCATCGAAGCGTCGCTGCGGTGGCACGTGCCAAAGGCATCGTTGCAGTAGATGTCCGCGCCGCTGGCGAGCTGCTCAGCGAACTGTGCGTCGCCCGCTTGCTCGCCGGCGTTGAAGCGGAGATTCTCCAACACTAGAACTTGGCCATCTTTTAGTTCAGCTCGCTTGGCTTGTGCGTCGCTGCCGACGGTGTCGCTGGCGAACGCCACCGGCTGCTTGAGCAGCTCGCCCAGTCGCTTGGCAACCGCAGACAATGAATATTTTGGTTCGGCACCGTTGCCCTTGGGACGGCCCAAGTGGCTTCCGAGTACCACGCGACCGCCACGCTGAATCACCGATTCAATCGACGGCAAAGCCATGCGGATGCGGCGATCGTCGGTGATCTGGCCAGAGTCGTCCTGAGGCACATTGAAGTCGACTCGCATGAGTACTGTCTTGCCACGCGGATCGATGTCAGCGATTGTCTTCTTAGCCATAGTGGATTGTCTATCTAATGCGAATGAATGTGTGAACGAAGGCCCAATGAGCCAAGATTATCGTTGCTTCAAGCGGTTTGTCGAGGTGTCGATTGGGTGGCCGCTTCCATGATCTTTTGCTCGGTGGCTGCGGCTCGGCTGAACTCGCCGGTCAACACCCCTTCGCACATCACCAGAATGCGGTCGCTGACGGTCAGCAGTTCCGGCAGCTCTGATGAGGTCACTAAAATTGCCATGCCCTCGGCGGCCAAGCGCTCCATCAAGCGGTACAGTTCGGCTTTGGCTCCGACGTCGACGCCGCGCGTGGGATCGTCCAGCAGCAATACCTGTGGGTTGGTCAGCAAGCATCGTCCGACGATGCATTTCTGCTGATTGCCGCCGCTGAGGCTATGGATCGATGCGTCGACGCCGTCGGCCTTGACCCCCAGTTGCACAACTTGGTGCTGAGCCGCTTGGCGTTCATGCTGTCCTAGCAAAACACCGCGTCGCGATAACGACTTTAGCGCGCACACGCTAATGTTCTCGCGGACGCTCATCGTTGAAAACAATCCCAGCCGTTTGCGATCCTCGGTAACCATGGCGATACCCGCTGACATGGCTTGGGCGGGATGTGCGAAGCGGCAGGGGCGGCCATGTAGCATGATCTGCCCATGGTGCGGCAGCGGACTAGCGCCGAAGAGACACTCGAGCAGCTCGGTCCGGCCAGCCCCCATCAATCCGGCGATGCCCACGATCTCGCCACGCCTCAGTTGAAAACTGATGTCGCGCAGACGCCACCGCTGCGCGTGTCCGGGCCAGGGCAGCGACAAGTGGTCGACGGCCAGCACGACGGGTGATTCGCCGGGGATTTGCCGCGCCGCTGGTTGCTCCAGGTCTCGACCGACCATCAAGTGGGCTATCTGGCGGGCATCGGTGGCGGATTTGTCAACGGTGGTCACGAACTTGCCGTCTCGCAGCACAGTGATTCGATCCGCCAATCGGAATACCTCGTCCATCTTGTGGGAGATATACAGAATGGTGACCCCGCGGCTACGCATTGCGTCGATCACTCCATACAGCCGCGCCACTTCCGATTCTGTAAGCGCACTGGTCGGTTCATCCATGATCAAGATGGAGGATTGCAGTGCCAGGGCTTTGGCAATTTCGATCAGTTGCTGATCTCCCACGCGTAGCGAACTGACTAATGCTGTGGGCGAAATGTGCGATTTCAATTCCGACAGCAACTGAGCGGATTGGCGTTCCATTTCGCGACTGTTGAGCAGGCCGAAGCGACTGGTTATCTCGCGCCCCAAAAAAATATTGGCGGCCACGCTTAGTTGCTCGACCAAATTGAGCTCTTGGTGGATGATGCTGATGCCCACGCGCTCCGCGTCGCTGGTCGAACTAAAACGCTGTGGTTGGCCGTCGATCCACAGCTCGCCAGAGTAATCTGGAATGACTCCTGAGAGAATCTTCATGAGCGTGCTTTTGCCCGCGCCGTTCTCTCCCATGATGGCATGCAGTTCGCCTGGCAGCACGTCGAAGGTGACATCGTCCAGTGCATGCACTGCATTGAACTTTTTACCGACGTGGCGGATGGAGACCAAGGGCTGCATGGAGTATTAGCTCGCTTACGCGGAGGGCTGCACTGGTTATTTGGAGCGTTTGGTTTCGATAAATCCACGCACCGTCAGGGCGGCGGCGACGGCCACTCCGGCGACGACTGGATAGACCGGAGCGAACCAGGGTTTTTCTCGAAAGAACAGGACGACGGATATGCCGGCCAGTAGACTCAGCACAGGGATCGAGGCCCAGCCGATGGCGCTGGCAAAAAATGGACGCCGCAGCGTAGTTACTCCACGCTGGCTGAAGCTAACGGCCAGCACGACTACGATGCCCACGATCATGCCTTCGTACACATCGGCTCCCGTGCCGACGATTTTGTTTACTGCGTCGATAACGGTCCGCAAAAACAAGCAGCCCAGCACAGTGCCGGGGATGGTCCCTACTCCACCGGTCAATGCGCAGCCGCCGATGACGGCGGCCGCGATGGCATTGAGCTCATATCCGCGGGCCAGCACGTCGGGCTTAGCCGAACCCTGATCGGCAAAGTAGACGATGCCGACCATCGACGCGGAGACCGCGCCAATAACATAGGCCAACCACTTTAGCCGGTCGGTGCGGATGCCGCTCAGTTTGGCTGCGGCCTCATTGCCACCCATCGCGTGCAGATGCCGGCCCACCACAGTTCGGCTCATGAGGAACCAAATGACCGCCGCAAAAATTAGGAAGACGATCGACACGCTGGTCACGTCTTTGAGCGAATCGCGCAGGTGCAGGTCGGGGAAATCGATTTGGGATCGATTGCCAGTGACTGCTAAGATTAACCCTGCGCAGGCCAACCATTGTGGCCTGTGTGGCGATAAACGGCGGTAGTCCGACACAGGTAATGAGCCATGCGTTGAGCGTGCCGATCATCACTCCGGCCACCAGCGTGCCGATGATGGCCACGATGACCACGCGAGTTTGAATATCGCCCGCGCGAAAACCCTCAGGATCGATCAGCATCAGTAGGCTGCTAAACACCGTCGCGCTCAGCGCGATGACTGAACCGCTCGAGAGATCGATGCCACCGGAGATGATGATGACCGCGCTGCCCAGAGCAAAGAAGCCCAGGAAGACGGTGTTGCGGATGATCAGTTCGGCCGTGCTGCCAGGGCTGTTCAGATAGGTCTGCCCTGGGTCCAGAGCGATGGTAGTGGCGATAACGGCCAGCCAAGCCAGAATGAGCTTGACTTCTACGCTGGCTAAACAGCGGCGTACGATGCCAGGGCGGTCTGCTGTCACGCTATACATGCGCCTCGTGGAAATGAAGATCGTCAGGCACTCGAAAGACACTTAGTGACTTGAGAAACTCAGTGACTTGTTTAGGAACTGGTGAGTTTATACTCTGCCAACCACTTTTCAAAGTCGCTGAACTTGACGAATTCCACACTCTCACCAAATTCCTTAAACATCTCAGCCTTCAGTGGCGAGCCTTGGTCCGGGACGACAACTTTAAGCCCCGTATCGCGCATGTTTCCGTCGGGCTCGCCCAGGTTGGGAAACATTTCCGAAATGGTGCTCTGGTCGTCGGTCAGCTTGGCAAAGGCGTAGCGCACCGAGTCGTAGCCCATCCCAAAGGGATTCTGCACGACCATCACGTCGATCAGCCCTTCGCCCATCTGTTGAATGGCCAGTTGTTCGGCATCGAAGGTGGCCACGGTGAAGCGGTCGCGAACTCCCTTTTCCTTGACCACGTCGGCGATGGCCGGCGCGTTGTAGGACCAGATGCCAACCAGCAGATTGAGCTGCGGGAATTTGTCGATGACATCGCGCACGTTGTCGCGTGCTCGAGCCCGGTCGGCGTCATCCAGGCGGCGGTCCTTCTGCTCGAATTTGTCACCCACTGCGCTGGTAAAACCGTCCATTCGCTGGACGGCATTTTGTTGGCTGTCCACGCCCACGAACTGAACATATTGGCCGCCTTGTGGCAGCAAGTTTTTAGCCGCCGTCCCGAGCACTTGGCCGCCTTGTGTATTGTCCGTGCCCACATAGAACTCGCGGATCGAAGTGAACTGAGGTGCCAAATCGCTGTCGAAACAGCCGATGATGACCCCTTTCTCTTTGAGGTTTTTTAGCTCGTCGGCGATGGCAGGATTGGTCGCCGAGAGAGGAGAGATGATGACTGCTGCCACGTCGTTTTGAGTGCCATATTGCCGGAGCTTTTCGATCTGCCCCTGCTCGGTGCCGTCATTAGAATCCATGGCGGCGCTAAAGCCGTGCTCAGCCAACTTGAGATCGGCGGCCGCCTTGGCTATGCCCGCTCGCGCGGCATCCCAGAAGGGAGAGTCGGTGTTGTTAAGCAACACAATCCGTTTGGTACCCGAGGTGCCACTAGAGCCAGACGAAGAAGCATTGGAGGCCGAATTCGGTTTGCATCCGCTTGTAAATAGAGCCAACAGCAATCCGGCCGCTAGCAACAATCGTGAACTGGGCATGGCAGTCTCTGTATGAGAGGGAGTCGCGGGGAAAGAAGGAGGTGGCCGGAGCTTACTGAAACAGCTCGTTGAAAAACTGCTGCATAGCATTCCAGGACCGCTTGTCGGCGCGCTCATTATAAGCTGCTCCGGCGGAGTTGTCGGAACCGGCACTGGGCTGGGTGAACGAGTGTACTGCTTGGGAGTACTGGATCATCTGCCAATCCACCCCAGCGTCGTTGAACTCCTTCAACATGGCTTGTATGTCTGCGGCGGGCACAAAGGGATCGTCTGCCCCGTGCAGCACAAGGACTTTGGCTTGGATGTTCTTGCCATCTGCTGGTGCGGGCGAGTCGAGGCCGCCGTGGAAGCTAGCCACTCCTTGCACTTTGGCACCGCTGCGCGCCAGTTCAAGTACGCCAGTACCGCCGAAACAGTAGCCGATAGCCGCTAGCTTTCCCGCGTCGACGCCGGTCAACTGCTTGAGCTGCTCAAGCCCCAAGTTTAAGCGCTGACGATAGAGCTGGCGATCCGCTTTGTAGATCCCGGCCTGCTCGGCAGCCGCCTTGGGGTTGTCCGGGCGGATGCCCTTGCCATAGATGTCCAGCGCAAAAGCCACATAGCCCAGTTCGGCCAACTGCTTACAGCGAGATTTTTCGTAGTCGGTCAGCCCCATCCACTGGTGAACCACCAGCACACCAGGTGCACCGTGCGACACTTTCTCGGCATCCCAGGCGGCAAAGCCTTCGAGCACTAAGTCGCCGTCGCGGTACTCAATGGCTTTGGTCTGCACTTCGCCGTGCGCCAGTGAAGTACCGAACAGGCACAGCAGCAGAGCTAGGATGAGTCTCATGGTTGGTTCTCCCTCAAGGGTGTGGCTATGTCTAAGTGGCTATGTGTAAAATGGAGCGTAGGGCTGCAATTCACCCGACGGGCGTGATCGATATTGTAGCAGCAAAAAATGCTAGCATGCCGCTACACTAGGTAGTGATCTTCTTGTAGCGAAAGCGGCGCACTTCATCTTCACCAATTCCCAAGCGTTCGCGGCGTTGCTGTTCATAGGTGTCGAAGTTGCCTTCGCACCAGTGCACGTGCCCGTCCCCTTCGAAAGCTAGGATGTGTGTAGCGATTCGGTCCAGGAACCAGCGATCGTGCGAGATGACGACCACGCAACCAGCGTAGCTCAGGATGGCCTCTTCCAGCGCCCGCAGCGTGTCGACGTCCAAATCGTTGGTCGGTTCGTCCAGTAGCAAGACGTTCGATCCGCGACGCAGCAGCTTGGCCAAGTGAACTCGATTTCGCTCACCGCCGGATAGCTTGCCAACCTTCTTCTCCTGGTCGGGGCCGCGGAAATTAAATTTCGAGACATAGCCGCGCGAGTTCACTTTGCGGCCCCCCATCTCGATGACCTCATGTCCACCACTGATCACCTCGTAGACGGTTTGCTCGGGGTCAAGCGCATCGCGATTTTGGTCGACGTAACCGAACTCGACGGTCGGGCCGACTCGCAGTTCACCCGCATCGGGTTGCTCTTCGCCGACAAACATGCGGAACAGCGTGGTTTTACCGGCACCGTTCGGACCGATGACTCCCACGATACCACCGGCGGGCAGTCGGAAGGACAGGTCTTCTATTAACTGGCGGTCGCCGTAACCCTTGCTGATCCCCTTGGCTTCGATCACCAGATCGCCCAGGTGCTTGCCTGGCGGGATCTGGATCTCCAGCTCCTCAGGACGATCCTCGAACACCTCGGCAGACAATTTTTCATAGGACGCAATGCGAGCCTTGCTCTTGGCCTGCCGCGCCTTGGGTGACGAGCGGATCCACTCGAGCTCTTGAGCGAGTGCCTTTTGGCGTCCCGCCTGCTGCCGTTGCTCGCGCGCCATGCGGGCTTGCTTCTGCTCTAGCCACGAGGAATAGTTGCCTTCGAATGGGTGCCCCGCACCGCGATCCAGCTCCAGGATCCACTGCGCTACGTTGTCTAGGAAGTAGCGATCGTGCGTGACCGCCACCACCGTGCCGGGATACTGATGCAAGTGTTGCTCGAGCCAGTGAATCGACTCGGCGTCCAAGTGGTTGGTCGGTTCGTCGAGCAGCAACAGGTCGGGCTGCTCGATGAGCAGTTTGCACAGTGCAACCCGTCGACGCTCGCCGCCGGAGAGCTTGGTTACATCGGCGTCTCCAGGTGGCAAGTTCATGACGGTCATGGCCAATTCCACCGTGCGGTCGAGCTCCCAGAGATTGTTGGTATCGATGACATCCTGGAGCTGCGCCATTTCGTCGTACAACTTTTGCAACTTGGCGTCGTCGGTAACTTCGCCCAGCAGCATGGAGATCTCGTTGTAGCGGTCGAGCACTTTGCGGCGGACCGCTACGGCTTCCTCGACGTTGCCTTGCACGTCCTTGTCCGGATTTAGCTGGGGTTCCTGCGGCAGATAGCCGGCGGTGAAACCGGGAGTTAGCCGAGCTTCGCCATCGAACTCTTTATCGACACCCGCCATGATTCGCAGGAGCGTACTTTTACCAGCACCGTTGGCACCCAGCACGCCGATTTTGGCGCCGGGATAGAAGGAGAGCCAAATGTCCTTGAGCACCTCTTTGGGCCCGTGCTTTTTGGTCATCGACTCCATCGTGAAAATATACTGTCGGCTCATCTATAAGTGTCTTTTAGGCTCGCGAATATTGAAGAATGGACCAAGGGAAGAAAAGACAGTGGGGATTCAAGAGGGGCGTTTATCACCAAGAATTTACCCGTCTTCTAGCCACTCACAAGCCCTAGCGGCCAGTCCAGGGGGCCAGCTTTGCTAAGCTAGCGCCAATAAAATACAATGGATAGCTTATGATACGCCTCGCAACGCTTGGTTCCACTCCCCCCTGCCCTCTCCATAAGAAGCTCCACATGAAGTTGCATCGTTCGTTCATTGCGCTGGCACTGGCCGGCCTAGGTTTCATAGCCAGTGTGATCACGCCGGACCTCAGCTTGGCCCAATCCGACGGCGAGAATGCCCCTGACGGTCCGTGGATTTCATCGGTCGTCTGGCAGAGCGAAAGTCAATTGCTTGGCACGCGCTCACAGGGATTGCTGTTCCGCCCAGCCGATGTGGTACGCGCCAGCAGTGCCAAACCTCAGGATCTAACCGCCATCGGCCACAGCGAGACCTCGCTGTGGAGCGTCTGTGCTCTGGATGACGGTCGCGTCGTAGCCAGCGATTATCGCGGCGGCGTATGGCTGTTCCCTGCGGCCGCTGGGCCAAACGCCGCTGAGAAAGCTGACAAGCAGCAAGCCGCCGTCGAGGAGGCTGTGACTGAAAACGCCGATAGCGCACAAGACGCCAGCAAAAAAGATGACGACGAGGACGCCGATAGCGAGGAGGATGAAAGCGAGGATGCCGAAAGCGAGGAGGATGAAGCTGATGGCGAGGAGGATGACGACGACAATGCCGAAAGCGAGGCCGCTAGCGAGAAAGCTGACAATCAAGAGGCGGACGGCGCACAGGCAGCCAGTGCTGAGGCTCCCAGCGAGCAGGCGAAATCGCCCGCCGGCAAGCCATTTGAACTCGACGCACGCTGGATCCGCGCGCTGAAGAAAACGCCCCAAGCGGGCCAACTCTTGGCGGGAACCGAGGACGGCAAGCTGCTGTTGCTGTCGGTCGATGAAGCTAAAGAGCTCCGCCGAGTCGATGCCCACGCAGCCGCCATCTTTGACATCGCCTTTAGCGCGGCTGGCGATAAAGTCGCCACCGCAGCCGGCGATGGATCGATTAAAATCTTCAACTGGCCCCAGCTCGAGCCGCTGGCTTCAATGATGGTCGACAAAGATACCGCCATCTGGAGTTTGCTGTTCGTCAACGATGACAAGCAGATTGTCAGCGGCGGCAGCAACAACGCAATTCAACTGTGGGACGTCGCCAGCGCTCAGTCGGTTGTGACGATCGCGGTGGCTGGCAATTGGGTGACTAGCCTGGCCGCACTTCCCGAGTCGCACTTGGTGGTGGCGGGCTGTATGGACGGAAAGCTCGTCGTGGTGGACTGGTTGACGATGCACGCGGTTCACAGCCAGGCGGGCCCGGGCAGCGCTATTTGGTCCGTCGCCCTGTCGCCGCATGGCCAGCAACTGGCCGTAGCCACTCGCAAGCACGGTCTAGCTGTCGTGGATACTCAGCCTTGGCGAGCTGCGGGACAGGCT
>JBEBXX010000012.1:0-13147 GCA_040391435.1 Aureliella helgolandensis
TTACGCCACTCGCAAGCTAGAAGCTTACGCCACGTGGTTGCTTCAAACTCAGGCGCGCGGCGATGGCCCGGTCGGCCATTGTATTAAAGTCATTCTTGGGTGCGTAGCCGATCTCGCGACGGGCGCGCGATATGTCGATTGAAAATGCGTGATACTGTTCACTGGCGATGTCGATGGTGGGAATGTCGAGCTTGTGCGACAAGTACTCGGCCGCTTGCCGGTACTCAAAGGGAGCGGGGGCGGCGATGTTGTAATCCCGCCCCATAGCTGAATTATTGTTGAGCGACACATCCAGGGCGTGCAGCACATCGTCTAGGTGGACGATGTGCCGAGTGAGCGGTGTACCGGTAGCGTCGACCAGCACAGGCAGCCGCTCCTGCCCGTGGCGGACCAATTCCAACACCTCCTGCGAGACTTGGCCGAAGCCATGTCCCGGCTCGGCGGGATCGACATTCTTGAGAATCGAGAAGTGGTTTAGCAGGTCGTCGCCTTGAAACACCCACGATGAGCGCAGTACCGTTGTTGGCAGTCCATACTGGATACGGTACTGTGCTGTCATCGTCTCTTCGATGACTTTGGAAAAGGCGTAGTAGCCTGGATATGCAGCCAGCGGCGTATGTTCGTTGATGGGGCGTGGGTGCGGGTAGAACCAAATCCCCTGAGCTGCGTCTCCGCTTAGCAAAATAAATTGGCGGACATCTTTGGAGAATCGGCAAGCTTCCAGAATGTTAAATGTTCCACGCAGACTGACGTCGAAGAAAGTTTGGCTGTCCTCCTTGGTCGTCGCCATTTGGATAACGACATCTGCGCCGCGCACCACCTCTTGGCACGCGGTAGCGTCGGCAACGCTGCCTTGGATGCACGTCACGTGATCACCGGCAACCGCTTGGTGATGCACGAGTGCTCGCACGTGGTGGCCTTGTCGTCCAAACATCTCTACGGCGGCTCGACCGATTTTTCCTGAGCCTCCAAAAACAGCGATCGTAGTCATAGCATCTCTCGCAAGGGCTTCTTGTTGTGCCTGAGCATGGTAGGGTTCTTCTCTCCTGAACGTTGACGGACACCGGAGATGTTAACTGAGCGTCGCGATGCTTAGTAGCCCTTCGCGCGCTTGACTATGCCATTGTTCCTCGATAAGGTGGACATCCCGCCCCGAGTGGATCCAGCTAAGTATCGTGCGGGAAATTATTGTCGCACGATCGCTCCGTCGATTGGAAGTATTACAACAAACCGGCGGAGCGGTTCGGCGACTATACACTGACGAGCGTCATGAACGTAACGCATCTTGAACGATTGGAAAAATGCAATATGAGACCATCCGCAGCTATTGGAATGTGCCTAATCCACCGTGTGAAGTTAGTGCTAACGGTTGCCTTTCTGCTCGCAGGTGCTACGCACGCAGACAGATTCGCACATGGGCAGCCGGCGCAGCCAGTGTTTCGTGCCGGCGCAGCCACTAGTAATATTACGCCCCCGCTGGGCGAACTTATCGTAGGTGGCTTTCAGCCTTTTCCGGCCTCAAACGTACATGACGAACTGCACGCACGCTGCTTGGTACTGGATGACGGCAAGACCAAGTTAGCGATCGTGCTGTGCGACAACGTGGGGATCCCTGTCGAGGTTTTCGATTTAGCGAAACAGCAGTTGCAAGAATCGATCGGACTGCCGCCATCGCATGCTTTGATGGCTTCGACCCATACCCATTCAGCGACGACTGCGCGTGGTCCCAGCAAAGTGATTCGCGAGAGCGAACTGACCGACTATCAGAAATTTGTGGCGCGACGCATCTCCGATGGAGTGCGCCGAGCTGTGGCCAATTTGCAGCCAGCTCGCATAGCGTGGGGCAAGATCGATGAGCCTTCCGAAGTATTCAATCGCCGCTGGCACGTCAAGGATGCATCGCTGCTGGCCAATCCCTTTGGCGGCGTCGACCAAGTCCGCATGAATCCACCCAAGGGAAGCGCAGCGCTCGACCGTCCCGCCGGACCGACCGACCCGGAGATCAGTTTCATCTCGGTGCAGAGCACTGCTGGCAAGCCGATTGCGCTGCTGGCCAATTACTCGCTACACTACGTCGGCGGCGTGCGAGGTGACGACATTTCAGCCGACTACTTTGCCTACTTCGCAAAGTATATCGAACAGAAATTGGGAGCCACGCAGGTAACGCCTCCATTCGTTGGAATCCTCTCCAACGGAACCAGCGGCGATGTAAACAATGTCAACTTTTCAGAAGCAGGCGGACGCAAATATCAAAGCTATGAAAAGATGCAGGAAGTGGCGGATAAGATTGCCAACCGCGTCTACGAAGCCCATCAACAGTTGGTGTTTCAGGATTGGGTGCCACTGGGCGCCGTCGAAGCTCGTCTGCCGTTGCAGGTCAGACAGCCTACGCCAGAAATGCACAAGCATTTTGCAAAGTTGGCTGAAGCCCAAGCCAAATCGCCCAATGCCAAGCCCAGTAGAGATATGTTCTACGCCGAGCGCATCGCATTGCTCAAGGACGCGCCACGCGAGGTTGAAGTTCCCCTGCAGGCCATGCGCATCGGCGACTTGGGCATCGCCGCCATTCCCTTCGAAGTCTTTGCGGAGACCGGCCTGGAGCTAAAACAACGCATCCCTTTTGCAGATGCCTTCACAATCGAACTGGCCAACGGCTCTTACGGCTACTTGCCTACGCCCGAACAGCATCGATTGGGGGGATACGAAACATGGCTGGGAACCAACTTCGTGCAAGTCGACGCCACCGTCAAGATTGTCGACAAACTGCTGGAGCTGTTTGAAGAGCTCAAGCAGGAGCCTGTTAGCCAGTGACAAACCGCAAATGCTATGAGTCGGTGCTTAATTAGCCGTTTTGGCGTTAGCCACGGTTGATTGATAAAACAGGAAACTTATGCGTGGGTGCTGAGATCTAAAATCTCCGCGGTTGAACAAATCTAGAATATGAGCAGGAGTAGCAGCGCATGAGTTGCACGCGAGGAGTTAATTGCACTGTCGACCGCTGCTTGACGGCTGCCTTGGCCGTTGGCCTGTCAGTCTCGGTGATGTTTTTCAGCGGGGCGTTGGCGGCGGCCGACGGCTTTGTACTGGAGCAGAATGTGATGGTAGCCATGCGCGATAGTGTGCGGCTGGCCACGGATGTGTACCGGCCCGCCAAAGATGGCGTTGCGTTCGAGGAACCGCTGCCGGTCATCCTGACACGACTTCCCTATAACAAAGACGGGGCCAAGACTATGGGCGAATATTACGCGACCCATGGCTACGTGTTTGTCGCGCAAGACACTCGCGGTCGGTACAAGTCGGAGGGCGTATGGCATATGCTCACCGACGACGGCCCGGACGGAGTGGACTGCGCGGCTTGGATCGGTCAACAGACGTGGTCCGACGGCACCATCGGCATGATTGGCACTTCCTACGTCGGCGGTACGCAACACGCGATGGCCCTGGCCGGTGCACCCGAACTGAAGACGGTGATTCCTGTCGACGCGATGTCGAACCTCGGACGCCAGAGTCTTCGCAACGCGGGCGCGTTCGAACTGAGATTTTGGAACTGGATTTTTATAAACGCGGGACGCGGAAGTCGTGCGTCGCAGTCGCCCGGCACTGTCCAAGTACTAGCGGAGATGTCCGACCAACGCCTGGCCTATCTAGCCCAATTGCCCACGCGGCGCGGTATGACACCGTTGGGATTATCGCCCGAGTATGAGGATTGGCTAATCTCCGCCATGGAGCATGGTGCCAACGATGAATTTTGGGCTCAAAACAATATTCTCGATGCACCGCAGAAGTACAAGGACATTCCCGTGTACTTGGTTTCAGGTTGGTACGATTCATGGAGCGGCAATACCACAGCCAACTTTGCGGCTCTGAATCAGATGCTCGACAGCCCAGTTTATATGATTATGGGTCCCTGGATTCATGGTCAGCAAGCTGCCTCCGCACATGGACAAGTAAACTTCGGCGCAGAGGCTGCGATCGCCGACCAATGGGGCTGGCGCCGCGAGTGGTACGACCACTGGTTAAAGGGAATCGACAACTCGGTTGGCAAGGCAGATCCATTTAAAACGCCCGTGCGGATTTTTGTCATGGGAACTGGCGACGGCAGCCAAGATTCAAAAGGCCGCTTGCAACACGGCGGAGAGTGGCGCAACGAAAATGAGTGGCCGCTGGCGCGCACCCAGTACACCAACTTTTTTCTGCAGTCCGGTGGAGGATTGGCCACAGCAAAACCGCAAGCCGAGCAGTCCGTTACGCAATTTCAGTTCGATCCGCATAATCCGGTGCCAACCATTGGCGGCAACATCTCATCGGGTGACAACATTCTGGTACAGGGAGCATGGAATCAAAAGGGAGGGCCGCACCTGTGGAATTTCCCCGAACCGCTACCGATTTCGGCCCGCAACGACGTATTGGTCTTTCAATCGGAGCCACTTGAGGATGACCTGGAGGTGACCGGGGAGATCGAAGTGAAATTGTTTGCATCGAGTTCGGCTGTCGATACCGACTTCACCGCCAAATTGATTGACGTCTATCCGCCCTCGGCAGAGTGGCCAGGCGGATTTGATTTGAATATTGGCGACGGCATCGTTCGCGGCAGGTTTCGCGAGTCGCTACAGAAGGAAGTTCTGATGACTCCAGGGCAAGCGTATGAGTTCACCATCAAGCTCTATCCGACCTCCAACGTCTTCAAACGTGGACACCGCATTCGTGTCGACGTGTCTAGTTCAAACTTCCCGCGGTTTGACGTCAATCCTAATTCTGGTGAACCGCTCAATCGGCAACGGCTAAGTTACGTGGCCGATCAGACTATCTATCACGACGCGGCGCATCCGAGCCGGATTGTGCTGCCGATTATTCCCTCCACACCGCATCCGTAAGTGTAGATCGGCAGTCTCTGCCGATTCCAAACAGCAGTGTAGAGCGGCAGACTCTGCCGATCCCCAATAGCCTACCAGCGTATCATCCGTATCATCCATCCGGAGTTCACCATGCCCGCTCACCAGCCAAAGTCGTCTCTGCGCAGTACCGAAAACTGGGACGCCCTCGCTTCCGCCGTTCGGCAACTTCTCACAGGCGAGCGATTTTTGACAGATTCAGCAGCTACTGTATGTTTCTTAGCTTGCCTGACGCTACCGGCGCTGGCCCTTAGGGCGGCGGAGCTGCACGTGGCTGGAGCCACAACCAGTATTACCCCGAAACAGCCGGTAGGACTTTCCGGACAATTGCACACGCGGATCGCACGCAGCGTGGACAGTCCTGTCACGGCTACCGCACTAGCGTTGGAGTCGCGTGACGGGGAACAGTCACTGGACCAAGCCATACTGGTATCGTGCGACTTGGTAGCCATTCGCGAGGGAGTGCTGGACATGGTTCGCGAGCGAATCGAGGAAAGGCTGCCAGATTTTGATAGCAGCAAGTTGGTGATGAGTGCCACCCACACCCATACTGCGCCGGTTATGAATGAAGATATTTACGACCTGTCTGCCGATGGTGTCATGCAGCCTCAAGACTACGTCGAGTTCCTGGCCGACCGCGTGGCGGACATCTGCGTACAGGCTTGGCAAGCACGCAGCGCGGGGAGCGTCGGTTGGGGACTGGGACACGCCGTGGTGGCGCAAAACCGCCGCAGTACCTATGCAGATGGTAGCGCACAAATGTACGGGGCTACGAACAAGTCGAACTTTCGTGGAATCGAAGGCTACGAGGATCACGCGGTGGACGTGCTATGTTTCTGGGACGGCCAAGAGAAGTTGATAGCTACGGCCATCAACATCGCTTGTCCGGCTCAGGAAGTTGAGGGAGGTTCTGCAGTCAACGCCGATTTTTGGCATACGGTCCGCGAGGCGTTGCGGGCCAAGCACGGACCGGAACTTCTAGTTTTGGCTTGGACTGGTGCCGCCGGCGATCAATCCCCACATTTGATGTTTAACAAAGCGGCGGAGGAGCGCATGCGACAACTGCGCGGCCTAACGCGGCTGGAAGAACTGTCGCGCCGCATCGTCGACGGTTGGGAAGAGGCCTACCAGGGTGCCCAGCAAGAGCGCCATAAAGACGCAGTGCTAGTCCACCGAGTGCAGAGCGTCGAGCTGCCCGAGCGCATGGTAACTCGAGAGGAGTTTTTTGAGATCGATGCTCAGGTCCGCGCCCTGGCGTCTGACCCGGCTCAAAAGACGCAGGTCGCCTGGCGGCAAAGCGCCCTGGATCGCTACCATCGGCAACAGGCGTCAGGGCCCACCCCTTATAAAATGGAATTGCATGCCATCCGCTTGGGTGACGTCGCCATCGCAACCAATGACTTTGAGTTGTTCACCGACTATGGCGTTCAGATCAAGTCGCGCAGCCCCGCTTTGCAGACGTTTATTATTCAGTTAGCGGGACCCGGGACATACATCCCAAGCCCACGGGCCGCGCAGGGTGGAGGCTACAGTGCCATTGTCGAAAGCAATGCTGTGGGCCCTGAAGGGGGACAAGAGCTGACCGACCGAACTGTCCAGGCGCTCGACAGCCTGTGGTCGGACCAATAGGCTAGTTTGCAAATATTCGCCGCCCCACTGCAGCATTTTGCAGATACCGCCGCTGACTCGGTTAAGATTTAATTTTGCTGCGCGCAATGTCAACGCCTGTGGCGCAGCGGACCAGTTGGCTAGGATTTGCAAAAAGATGGGTGAAGTCTTTGATCGCTCGGATGGCCCCAGTGTGGGCTGGTTTGCCTTGGGCTGGGCCGGGCTGAGCGCTATCGCTTTAATGCTAACGGCGTGGATTCTCTACGACTTGCAGCATGAACAAGCCGCCCTGGCGCAGTTGATCAAGGACGTACCGCAAGGCGAAATGACCGCTGCGGTCGAATTGGCAAACGACCTGCGCCTACAGCATAGACTGCTGATCCTGCTGGTTCTGAACATATTTGGTACGGCAATTGCGTCAAGCTTCCTGGTTCGGGCTTATTGGAGCAGCCAGCGATCGCTACAAGATGCCAAAGTCTTGGCGGCCGATATTCGAGCGAGCATCGACACGGCGATTATTACTACCGACCGGGCTGGGAATATCACAAGTGTCAATCCCCAGGGCTACGACCTCATTGAACTCAAACCAGATTGTCTGGGAAAATCGGTGCATGAGGTCGCTCCCTCGCACCACTTGCTCAGCGAAATATGCGAAGAGGTTTTGACCAAGCATGCCAACATTCGCAACCAGGACTACAGCTTTCTGCATCGCGGTAGTCGGCGCACGCTTCGGGCCGGTTGTGCCTTGCTGCGCGACCAACGCCAAGAAGAGATTGGGACAGTGATACACGTGGCAGACATTTCGGAAAACGCACTGATCGAAGAGCGCATGCGGCGTATGGAACGCTATATGGGACTGGGCTCCTTGGCCGCCGGCCTGCAGCATGAAATACGCAATCCGCTCAGCGCCCTGTCCCTGCATATACAACTGTTGCGCGAGCAATTGGCTGAGTCATCGCCGCAAAACGCTGAAGTCCAGGAATTATTGGATGTTCTGCAACAAGAGACAGCGCGGATCAATGCCGTGCTGGACGGCTTCGGCAACTACGCATCGATGCAGCCAGCCAGCTTTTCGCCGGTCAACGTACCCGCGCTAATCGAGAAGCTGGTGCGCTTGCTACGGCCACAGGCGGCTCAGCAGAACGTGGCAATCGATATCCTATTGCCCACGGATCCTTTCCCAAACATCCAAGGCGATTCGGTGCGGCTTGAGCAGGTCTTGCTGAATTTGGCTTTGAATGGTCTGGCGGCAATGCCCGGCGGCGGCCGCTTGACCATACGCTTCGAAGCGTCCGAGGCACATGCGTGCATCGCCATTTCGGACACGGGACAAGGTATACCAGTGGCCGTGCATGAGCGCGTGTTCGACCCCTATTTTACTACCCGACCGCATGGCACGGGTATGGGATTGGCCGTATCTGAAAAGATTGTTCGGCAGCACGGTGGGAACATCGACTTCGCAACGAGCTCAACCGGAACTGAGTTTCTTATTACCCTTCCATGGGATGTAGTCGAATGAACGTTCAGAGCACCTTGCCTGCGGCCGTGGGAAGTGTCGAGTCGATCAAGAATTTTGGCGTTTTGATCGTCGATGATGAACCCAACATTCGGGCCGGACTGGCCAAAGGACTGAGCAGCGAAGCTCTAACCATTGAAACAGCCGCGACGGCTGACGAAGCCTTGGAGCGATTCGCCAGTGGCCGTTTTAAATTGGTGATTGCCGACGTGCGCCTGGAATGCGAGATCGACGGTATTGAACTAGTGCGAAGGATTCTCAGCCAGCGGCCGCGCACTACGGTGATCGTCATCACCGCTCACGGCACCGTTGAGACCGCCGTGGATGCCATGCGGGCGGGTGCCTTTGACTTCATTGCCAAACCTCTGGATCTGAATTTGGTGCGACAGCAAGTCAGGCGTGCGCGAGAACACTACCAACTGCAATATGAGAATTATCAGCTTAAGAGCCAGTTGGCCAGTGCCGGCGAGATATCGGGCATCATTGGCAACTGTGCAGCCATGCAGGAGGTTTTTCAGCAAGTGCGGCAAGTGGCCAATACTGAGGCAACTGTCCTGATTCAGGGTGAGAGTGGCACGGGGAAAGAGTTGATCGCCCGCGCACTGCACGATTTGAGCGATCGGAGTGGTGGACCGTTCATCGCCGTCAACCTAGGGGCCATGCCTGAGTCGCTCCTGGAAAGCGAATTGTTCGGCCACGAAAAGGGTGCCTTTAGTGGCGCTTCGCGCCGCAAACCGGGTTGCTTCGAACAGGCCCAAGGCGGGACGCTGTTTTTAGATGAAGTCACCGAGATGTCGGCCAAGAGTCAAGTCGATTTGCTGCGCGTGCTCGAATCGCGAAGGTTCGTCCGCGTGGGCGGAGAGGATGTCGTGCAGAGCGATGCGCGCATCGTTTCGGCAACCAACAAGTCGGTGCAGGTCTTGATTGACGAGGGGACCTTCCGCGACGATTTATTTTACCGCTTGAACGTGATTCCCATTCACGTCCCAGCGTTGCGTCAGCGGCGCGAGGACATCCCGTTGTTGATCGAGCACTTTCTCCTGCACTTTTGTGAACGCCATCAGCGGCCGATGAAAATGATTGAGCCGCAGGCCATGCAGACCCTGGTGGCCGCCGCTTGGCCGGGCAACGTCCGCCAGCTACGCAACTTGGTCGAGCGGATGGTAGTCACACATATCGGCGACGTGCTGTACGATCACCAACTTCCCGAGGAATTGAAAATCTCGCGCAACGGTGCTTCTGAGCTCGGCGGCACACTATCCGAAGCCGTCGAGAATTGCGAACGCGAGGTCATCGCGGCTGCTCTGGCCGCCTGCGACTACCATCGCGATCGGACCGCCAAGCGACTAGGCGTCAGCGTGCGTACGCTGCACTACAAGATGGGCCGCTATGGGCTGCACTAGAGCACGTGCGGTAGGCCTGCACGAATCGCACTCGCCGGAGAGGCGGATTGTGATCTGGCGAACGCCTTGGGCACTGAGGTCCTGATTTTTTAACCGTGCATCTTTTAACCATTTCTCGCGAGCTGGGGGGCCGGCGAACGGCGATAGGCTAGCGACTCGGTTGGTAGACGACGTTGCGCGAGCGGTGGTTAGAAAATGGATGGATAGAAAATTCACCGAGGCGCGGCAGCCAGCCGCACTGCAGCAGCTTTCACTAGAGCACCTCGCGGGGGAATGGTCGCCGAAAGTCGCCGCTGCGTGCGGTAGGCCTGCACGAATCGCACTCGCAAGTGATGCGAATTATGATCTGGCGAACGCCTTGGGGCACTGAGGTCCTGATTTTTTAACCGTGCATCTTTTATCCATTTCTCGCCGACGCAACTTAAACGAGATCGGGAAGTTGTCATTGGGGTGAGGTCGTCGAATAACGCGCCGACTGCAAATAATCCGCCTGCGGGAGGGATTGTTTGGCCGACTTGCGGCTGTTTAGCCGATACAATCGATCCATCCCGTGTAACGTCCCCACACCCGCTTTAGTGAAGTTTGTACGATGTCAAAATCTGCCGCCGTTGTCAATTTCGCTCCCACTCGAGGCTCTGTTGAAGTGCGCGAGGTCGAGCGACCGTCGATTGGGCCGGACGACGTGTTGCTACAAGTTGGCAGCGTGGGTGTGTGTGGCAGCGACCTGCATCAGTGGTCGGCCGATCACTCCTTGCCGGTCAATTACCCCGTGGTTCTGGGGCACGAACTTGCGGGCGTAATCGTCGAACTCGGAGCGTCCATTGCTGGCTGGCGAGAGGGAGATCGCGTGGTGAGCGAAACGGCTGCGGTGATCGATAGCAATAACCCGATGTCGCGCCGCGGTTTGTATAATCTAGATCCAACTCGCAAGGGGTTTGGCTATGGCGTAGATGGAGCGATGACCAAGTATGTTCGTGTGCCGGCGCGAATTCTGCACCACATACCAGACGCGCTGCCCTTGGATCGCGCCTGCCTTACCGAGCCGTGTTGTGTGGCCTACAACGCCGTGGTGCGCAACGCGCGGATTGAGCCCGGCGATCGCGTAGTGGTCCTGGGGCCGGGCACGATCGGTATTTTGTGCGCCGCCATGGCGCGGCTGTGCGGGGCGGAAGTCGCCTTGGTGGGACTCGAAGCGGATCGCCAGCGTTTAGAAATTGCCGCACAAAGCTTTGGCTGCACGGCTCTGGTGGGCGACGCCTTGGAGTGGGCCCTGGCCCGCGATGGCTTGGGATGCGATGGAGTGATCGACGCGGCTGGGGCCAGCGCTACGCTACAGATCGCCTTAAAAATCGTGCGGCCAGCCGGCTGGATCAGCAAAGTTGGCTGGGGGCCTCAGCCGCTGGGATTCAACCTAGATCCCCTGGTGCAAAAGAATGTGACCTTGCAGGGAAGTTTCAGTCACAATTGGCCGATTTGGGAGCGCGTTATCGCATTGTTATCCAGCGGTCAGTTCGATGTGGGCCCGATTATCGGAGGAGTATGGCCGCTGGAACAGTGGCACGCTGCGTTTGAGAAAATGCACACCGGGCAAGTCGTCAAAGCGATTCTACAGCCGGCTTGAGAGCTAGCACTAATCAGGGATTGCCAGGCGCTACCCCGCAGTCGATAATTCGGCATCGCTTACACAAAATACTGACCGAGTTCGTTTATGGGGCAGCCCCCCTAGGAGTAGATTTCGATGGCCTTAGTACCCCTGCGAGTCGTATTAGATCATGCAGCCGAGAATAACTACGGAGTGGCTGCCTTTAATGTCAATAACATGGAGCAGATCCAAGCGATCATGGAAGCCGCAACGGCCACCGACTCGCCGGTGATTATTCAAGCTTCGCGAGGTGCCCGGAGCTACTCACAGGATGCCTACTTGCGGCACTTGATGCTCGCCGCCGCCGAACTCTACCCACATATTCCCATCGTTATGCACCAGGACCACGGCAATAGCGTAGCGACGTGCTTGAGTGCTATCGAGAACGGCTTTACCTCCGTCATGATGGACGGTTCCTTGGAAGAAGACGGCAAGACACCGGCGTCATTTGATTACAACGTCAATGTAACGCGCGAGGTTGTCAAGCTAGCTCACGCGCGCGGCGTTTCGGTGGAAGGCGAACTGGGTTGTCTAGGGTCGCTCGAGTCGGGCGAAGGCGAGCAGGAGGATGGCCACGGGGCTACCGGTACTTTGACTCACGATCAGTTGCTGACGGATCCCGACGAAGCCGCACGCTTCGTAGAGGCCACCGGCGTCGATGCCTTGGCGGTCGCGATCGGGACCAGCCACGGAGCCTACAAATTCTCGCGCAAGCCCGACGGTGAAGTGTTGGACATGGGCCGCATCGAAGCCATTCACGCACGGCTCCCCAACACGCACTTGGTCATGCACGGCAGTTCGTCGGTGCCACAAGAACTGCAGGAC
Organism: Aureliella helgolandensis; assembly: GCA_040391435.1. GTDB lineage: Bacteria > Planctomycetota > Planctomycetia > Pirellulales > Pirellulaceae > Aureliella > Aureliella helgolandensis_A. The sequence continues at coordinate 11,887 of JBEBXX010000012.1, forward strand.
ATCATCAACAAGTATGGGGGCCAGATGAAGCAGACTTACGGCGTGCCTGTTGAAGAGATTCAACGCGGCATCAAGAGTGGCGTGCGCAAGATCAATGTCGACACCGACTGCCGCATGGCCATTACCGGCGCTATCCGCAAGGTGCTCGCGGAATCTCCAGAGAAGTTCGACCCACGCGACTATCTGAAGCCAGCGCGCGAAGCGATGAAGCAAGTCTGCGTGGCGCGGATGACAGCCTTTGGCCAAGCCGGCAACGCCAGCAAGCTACGTGAAGCCGCGTTGGTTTAGCCGCCGGGTTCATCATCGCCAGACGAGTCAGCGTCGCCGACCCAATGCGTTAGCATGGGGTCTCGCTGGTGTCGTCTCCGCGTAAAAACATGCGCCCGACGCTAGCGCGTTCGGCTAGCAATGCGCCCGGCGCTAGCGCGCTTGGCTGACAATGCGCGCGAGCTGTAACCGTAACTCGGCTTCGCTGGCAGTGCCGTCGATGATATGTGTGGCCGCGCGGCGCTTGTCGTCGAGCGGCATTTGGGCCTGCTCACGAGCCTGAAAGTTCTCCGCGCTCCAGCCCCGCTGCAGAGCTCGCTCCAGCCGCACCTCGTGCGGCGCATCGACGAACAAGATCGCGTCGCACAGTGGTGCCCAGCCGGCTTCTAGCAAAAGCGGTGCGTCTACCACGATAACTCTAGGTGGCGAGGGCGACTGCCGCAGGCGATGCAATTGCTCGACGGCCTCGGCGCGAATCAGGGGATGCACGATGGCCTCCAGTTTTTGCAGCGCTACATCTGCTGCCGGCGTGTTGCCAAATACTTGAGCGCTCAGAGCTTGGCGATCGATACCGCCGTCTGCGGAAAGGATCGACCGTCCAAAACGTTGCTGCAACTGCTGTGCGACTGCGGGGCGTTGCAGCACGTCATGCCCCAATCGGTCTGCATCGATTACGGTGCCGAATTGGTCTGCGATCATGCGCGCCACATGGCTCTTGCCTGAAGCAACTCCACCGACTAGTCCGACCACGAGCACTTTGCGGGGAGAATCCATTTGACTGTTATTTATGGGGTAGGTATCGAACATTGTTGGGGAGAGCGAGGGCGGTTCATTGTAGCCGCTGAGGGTCAAGTCTGCTAAATTGTGAGCTGTGAGCGTGAAAAATCTGCCCCACCTTAGTTTGATTTCCTGAATCTTGAAGGATTGAGTATGCGTACGACACGGCCTGTGAGACTTGCTTCCGTATTGCCGCTGGGATTAGGCATGACCATGT
>JBEBXX010000013.1:0-12856 GCA_040391435.1 Aureliella helgolandensis
ATCCGGGATTTCTTCGCCTATCTCAGGATTTCGCAGCCCATCACTCAGTAGAGGGTACAGACGAGCTAGCCTGGCGATTCTATTTGGGGACACGTTCCCAGATAGGGTCGCCGATTGGCAGTAGCAGATCGCGACTGGTTGCCAGCTCGCGGCGCCATTGCTGTATGGCGTTGCGACTGACGGCGGTGGGCTGAACGCCCAGCGTTTTACCCGTCAAGGCTTGTAGCTGATACCAAGCCAATACGCGGAAAGCCAACTGCGGACTTTCCAAGCGTTGCACAATTGCGGCCAGCCCGGCCGGGTCGAGTTGGTCGGCCGGTAGTCCCTGTAGCAGCTTGAACAGTTCCGCACCCGCGTCGCCATAGGTCTCGTTAAAAACGGCGCGGATTTGAGGTTCGGCGGACAGATTGGCGGCTAAAACCTGCTGCGCCAGGTCAATAGTAGGCAGCCAGTGGCTGCGCATACGCGCGTCGTCTAAGAAACCGGCCAGCAGCGGACTCCAGTCACCGCATAGAAGCGCAGTCTGCACGGCTAACGCCGCAGTTTCTGGTCGTCGCGAGTGACTCAGTTCGCCCAATTGCGGCAAAGCCTCGGCAGGCTGGGCGCTCGCATCAGCCTTAGTGGATTGCAGGAAGCGATGCAAGTCGGCAGCCGCCATCTTGTCGATCGGCCGCTCAGCGGTGCTCCGATACCAACTGGGGATATTCTGCAAGCGAAAGGTGATGGGCTTACCCCCTCCCACACAGGCCAGCCCATCGCCCAAGCTAAGATCGTACGAACCTTCGCTGCTAGCCAGTTGCCGAACTTTGACACTCTCGTCGGCCGCGACGATGACCAGCACTGGCTGCGTGGCCTGCAGATCGACAATCGACCCGGGAGCCACCGGACGATAGGCAACCTCGATGGAGACGAGGCTGTTGGGCTGTTGCCACTGAATATTGAAGTCACCCACTGGCGTGGACAATCGCAGGTCTCGCCCGTCAGGGCCACCGCGGACCAGCGCCCGTCCCAGTTGCACGGCAATCCCCACATCGGAAGCGGAATCTGGTGACGGAGCCGCTGGTTTAATCGACACCGAGGGAGGCTGCTCTGCTGGTACGGGTTGAGTAACCACCTCAGCTTTGGGCGCGGAAACCTTCACAAGTTTCAACTGAGACGGGCCACACGCGGTCCAGTGCACGCCGCCGGGTAGTTCGATCGATGTGCGCGTCGCAGGTGGGATCACCCACTGGCTGCCCACAGGCAGTGGCGTAGCGACAGCTACTCGTTTCCAAACGTCGGCTTGGTGCCACAAAATCACCGCCTCGGCGGCTGGTTCATCGAGAGGCATCCACACCGCTTGCGAGTTAGACGGGTCATTCAAACTATCCGCGTTATGCGGCGGCTCCTGGTCTGAAAACGCCAGCAACTCGGCTGTAACGTCTGCGTCGCGGCTGGGCTGCAACCCAGGTGGTGCGGCTTGCGCGCTCTGAATCTGATTGGCATCTGAGGTCGTAGTTGGAACGCCTGCAGGTCTAGGGGGAGCTTCGGGAGGCGCGAGCCCGGGTGGGGCAGAAGAATCTGTATCTACGTCGATCAGGCTCTCGAGCTCTCCAGTTTGGGAATCGACTGCGGCCGCTGCGTTGGCCTGTGCCGCATCCGCGGTCGTGCTGCCACGTGGGGTAACGACTGCTGATCCAACATCCGCCGAGACCTCGGCTGCTTCCGTCGGCGGCACGCCAGGTGGGACTTGTTCAGTTTCCACGATGGTGTCTAGATCGGCCGACTGAGGCGCGGTTCGGCTCGAATCGGCAGGGCCGTTCGTAGTCGGATTAGGAACCTGGGCGAACAATTCCATGACGTTTTCCATGGGGCCCAGCGACTGCCAGACCAACACTCCCAGCAGGACTGACAACGCGGCGATAGCCAGCGGGAATTTCCACTGGCCCGACGCGGAGCCGATGAGATAATCCGGCACTTCGTTTGTTAGCACGCTGGTCTCTAGGTTGAGCCCCTGTGGTCTGATCGACTCACCCCCGGAAACCAACATGGGAGCTTCAACTTCCACCGGTAGGTCAGGTCTTGCTCCCGTGTGTGTGCCCTGGGAAGTGGCTTGCAGTTGCGCTGCGTCCCCGCGCACTGCGGTAGCCAGTTTGCCGCGCCGGCGAGCTTGCCTGCGTGTCTTGATTTCCTCTTCGATCGCAGTGCGTTGGGTGGGCTCACCCAGCCCCAGCGCCATGCGCCGCAGTTCATCCGAGACACTGACTTTTGTGCGCGCCGCAGAGGAGAGCAGCGAATGACAATCTGCTAACTCGGCTAAGTGCACGGCCGAGTCCAGACAGACGCGCTCCAACTCGGGGACTTGAGAATGTGGCAGAGCGTCGTCCAGGTACTCGGCGATCGAATTGGCATCCGCACCCAGACCTTTCCCCAAGACGGGCGGTGCGGCTACGGCATTGCGCTGAGTTAACTCGCCGATGCCCCGCAGCAGGTTTCCGCCATACTGGCTAGTTTGGATTCGGCGGTGCAGATCTTCGCGATCTGCCGGACTCAAAACGTTGTCGCGATAGGCCAACAGTGTACGTAAAGTCAAACGCATGATCTAATTTCTAGTTGCAAGTTTACAATGGAACGGCGTGTGCCCTATTAAATTAGTGGCTTGGCCAGTACCCATCCGTAGCAAAACTAGAGAATAAATCGGAAATAAGACGTTGACCGCTCATTGGAAAGTCAGCGAACTTGGCAGGCCGCGCGGAGAGCTATGCCTCGCTGGCTTGCCGCTGGAACACCAGGTGTTTTCTCCAGTGCTGGTCGTCGGTGAGGGGGAAATCCACGCGCAGGTGCACGCCTCTAGACTCGGTACGCGAGAGCGCGGCTTGGCACATCAAGTGCGAGACCGTCAATAGATTCTGCAGCTCCCAGCCTTCAACCGTATCGAAAGCATGTGGTAGGACGTAGCGCGAAAAAGCCTGGATCTGCTGCAACGCATCGGTCAACCTATCATGACTGCGCTGCACGCCGACCATCCGCCACATCAGGCTCTGGACCGAATTGCGGATGTCAGCAACGTCGAGCGCCTCCGTCAGGCGGTAGTCGCGTTGGCTGCTGAGAGGTAGCGCGCGGTAATCATCGGGCATCTGCTGCACCGCCTGCATCGCAAACTGCCCGGCACGCACGCCAAATACCAAGCCTTCCAGCAAGCTATTGGATGCCAAGCGATTCGCTCCATGCAGACCGGAACTGGTGACTTCGCCTGCGGCCCACAGCCCCTCGAGCGAAGTTCGCCCGTACTGATCGACTTCGACGCCACCGATCATATAGTGGGCACCAGGCCGAACTGGAATGGGATCGCGGCTCGGGTCGAGTCCAAACTTGATACAAGCCGCGACAAAACCGGGGAATTCCGTAGCCACCTGCGCGGCATCCAAATGCTTCAACGACAGATACACACAACTATGGCGTGTCTTTTCCATTTGCATAGCAATGGCTTGACTAACCACGTCGCGCGGAGCCAGTTCTAAGCGAGCATCGTAGGCGCTCATAAACCGCTGGTTTTCGCTATCGATCAGATGCGCTCCAGCTCCGCGAACCGCTTCGGTAATCAGCGTTCGCGAACTGCCAGCGATATACAGCACGGTCGGATGGAATTGCATAAACTCCATATCGCGGATTTTGGCTCCGGCGCGATAGGCCAAGGCGTGACCGTCGCCGGTTGCGACCCGCGGATTGGTCGTCTCGCGATAGACTTGTCCACAGCCGCCGGTCGCTAGAATGGTTTGCTTGGCCCATAACAGAATCGGCTGTCCATCATCGGGCGAGATAATCGCGCCGCGGCAACGCCCGTCCTGGACAAGTAGGTCGATAGTGAAGGCGCGTTCCCAAATGTCAATGTTGGAACGCGATCGCGTATGGTGGATGACGGCCCGCATAATCTCTTTGCCGGTGGCGTCGCCCAGCGCGTGCAAAATGCGATGACGGCTGTGGCCCCCCTCGCGGCCCAGCATCAGTTGGCCCTCGTGCGTATCGAACTTCGTGCCCCATCGAATCAATTCCTCGACATGATCGGGGGCCTCGCGGACGACCATGTCCACCACGTCGGCATGGCAGAAATTCCCACCGGCTGCCAAGGTGTCCTGCACGTGATCCTCAAAGCGATCTCCCGGGTCCCAGACGCTGGCAATTCCACCTTGGGCGTAATTGCTGTTGCTCTCTTGTAACTGATCCTTTGTAACTACAACCGCCCGGATATGATCGCCCAGTTCGTTGGCCGCCCGCAGACCGGCTAAGCCGCCCCCGATGATTAGCACATCTGTAAAGTAGTGCGGTAGTCGCTTGGGATGGAAATCGATCAGGTAACGCGGCGATTGAGCTCCCTGAAGCCTGCGGGGGGCATCGACAATAGGTGTGTCTAGCATGGGGTTATTCAGTTGCGTAGGTTGCGCGGCGATGAGCTCCGAGAAGGAACTACAATGGTACTCCGAGAGTCGACCACCAGCTACTTCAACAACCTCAGTTGGTTGGCTCGGGCCGTTACTTCCGCAGCCCGCTGGGAATCCGCAGGGGAGATCGCCACCGAGAGCCAACCGTCGCGAATTTCCACTTGGGATACGGCCAGTCCGTCACTGCGAGGATCATTCGCCCAACTGTCGCTGATGAGCGGAATCTGCGGATTGGAAACGAAGATCTTGGCGAAAATCACGCGCAGTTTTAACCTGTCGTAGCGACTTACAATCTCTACGACTCCATCGCGAATCAGTTCAGCCGTCATGCCATCAGCTACCGGCACGTACGTCGAACTTACGATGAATCGCTCTATATGAAAACGTTCTCCCTGACTGAACTCGGCGATGCGCAGAGTCAGACGCAGCTTGCCATCGATCAACTCGACGCTCGCTGGGCGCGTATCGGCGAAGCGGATACGGGTCTGCTTGACATCGTCGTCCATCTCCGCTGGGAGTTGCCATTTGGCCCCCTGAAAGGCCTCTCCCAGCCGTTCATATAGCTCCGGAATCGTCCACAGCCGTCCGCTGAGGCCAATCTGGTCAATGGTATTGTTGATCGCGGTCTGATGTACCTGCATGCTCAGCAGACTATCGCTCGGAGCGCGCGGCCGAGCAGTATGCGCGGCCATCTGCCCCTCGTTGGCTACGCGATATCGCACCGACAAACGATCCTCAGTGGTGCTCATCGCCACCACCAATGGGTTGAGATTCAGCCGCTCTAGCGGTCCAACGATTCGCTCCGAAAGCTCGCGCTCGGCTTGAGCTAAATTCTCCTCCAGTCGGCGATCGAACTCGGCGTCTGCTTCGCGAGCAATGATGCGTTGCGTAATGCGTTTGGCCATACCACGCTTTTGGTCGAACTGCTCTCGCACCAGCAACCGCGCAAGATCACCGATAAGTGGCAGCCCATCAAAGTCAGTGCTCATATTCCGCAGGTAGTCCTGCGATACGACGGTGGTGGGTTGGCTGGTGACTTGGTATCCCATAGGATCCAGTCGCAGATAGCGGCCGCTGTCGATCTGAGCCGTGGATGTGCTGTGAAACACGGCTGGGCCCTTCGAACTGCGGGTCATGCTGACAAGGTCTCCGGCCACGCCAATGCCAATGTTCCATGCATTGGGGTCGGGGATGAGTCTGACGTTCATCTCAGTATGCACCGTGCTATTGCCGGATGTGTCCGCGCCGAGGATCGTCTTGCGAACTGGCCGCGAATCGACCTGTTCGGCAGGCAACAGCCGCTGTATCAACTGCTGGGAAATAGCCAGTCGCAAGTTGGCATTGCGATAGTGGTCGTTGAGGGCTGCGGCGAGTTGTTGCTGGCTTTCGACGCCTGATAGACGCAAGACCTGTACGGAGCTCGCCAACTGCCCGCGAACGCGACTGATGGGATCGGATTCCATCGTCTCGAGCTCAGACAACAACTGCCGATAATCGATTGCCTCGCGCCCCCAGATCAGCAGATGCGCGCCGAGTTCTTCAAACTCACTGTGTGCTAAGAAGCGCTGTTGAGGCTCCGACAATCGCTGCCAGTGTAAGCGCGAGAGGGCCACTAGTGCGAGCTGGTTGCCCGCCTGCCAGTCGTCTTGGGAAGAATTTGCCCAGGCGGTCAGTTCGTCCAGCATTAGATATTGACGCCAGTTGGACACATCGCCAGTGGTGGCCAATCTGTCAGACACCGCTTGGATAGCTTGCACTAGCTCGACGCGGGCTGTCTCCGGATTGCGCGGCGCATGTTCGGCGATGGATTTACTGTCCAGACAGCGCTGCAGTGCTTGCCAGACCGTAGCGCGCCGCTGCAAACTGTAGCCGGTGCTGATCAATCCGCGCGCAAGATCGTGGTCCGAAATTGAGTTGCCCATAGCCATAGCTCTTTCAGACAACTGCTGGAGCTCTAACAGATCGCGCTGACTGTCGGCGTGCTCCAAACCATGCTGGCCGACAATCCGCTCGAGCAGAGTATGCGTAGATACTAACCATTGCCGGACTTCATCGCTTTGAGGCGTTGGCACAGACTGTCTTGGCCCGCGACTGACAAGCAGTTCGTTGACCGCAGACGCGCCGGTCGAGCCACTGTTCGCGGCGAGTGCCTGAGGCTCGAGCAGTTGCTTGAGCGTCGACAGTTCGGCATAGAGGGCTTTGGGCTCAGCCACTTGGCTGACCAAACTGCTGGGTGTCGCCAGTTCGGCTGCCCGCTGCGTGGCACCAGCTTGATTGGTCGCTGCCACATCTACGCCGCGCGTGCTGACGGTGCGGATGGGGCTGCGCAGCGCACCGTCCATTGCATCCATCAAATACTCAATGGTCGATCCGCTGCTGATCAACGGTAGGCTGTCGGAATGGTAGATGCCGACTGGAGCGCGTAGCACAACGCTAGCCGCGGGCTCGGGAGGCCGCCGCAACAGCTCGGCGACCGAGCTTCCTTGCTGAGCAGGATAGCGGCGGCGCAGCGGCGTTGAGTCGGGGCGCGGGACCTGTACTGAGCTGGCCATACCGTGGTCGACCGACAGTTGCACGCCGCGATGCAGCGTGCTTGCCCCGCCTGCATCGACATGGTGAGCAGCTCGGAACAAACTGGCGCTCGGTGTGCGATTGTGCTTTTCAACGGCTAGGATTACCAACGTCAGTGTCAGCCCGACTGTAACCGCTGCCAACCATCCCCGGAGGCTGCGTGCTGCGTCCATGAAGACTCTTCCTTGAAGACAACTTAGAAGGTGAAGCGTTCGAAACCGAAACAGCTCGCTCAGCTCTTGGACCTCGAGCCCTTAGGCCAGAAGCCAAGCCACGAGTTGGTGCCTCTTCCCGTAGCGGAACTCGCCGCATCTGCCGACTCGCTATCACCAGCCTTGGCGGGGCCGGTCAGCATTTCTGCCAGTTGCTTCATCGCCAGCGTGATGGGTGCCTTGGGTGCCTGCTCAAGCAGCGGGACACCGTTGTTGCGCACCTCAATCATCGTGCGGTAGTCATTGGGAATCTGATAGAAGATCTCGCGACCGATGGTTTCTTTGGCTTTTTTCAATTTTATCTGCCCGCTTTCCAGTCCGACACGGTTGACGACGATTTTCAACTTCTCTCGCAGCCCTTCGATCTCATCAAAGGACATCTGCAGTCGGACTAAATTCCGCAAGCACGGTAGATCCAATTGGACTACCATCAGCACGTCGTTTGCAAAGTCGAAGGCTGTCAAGTCGGTCGCAGTGAAGCCCTTGGACACATCGATGACGATATGTGAGAAGGTGGCTTTGAGCAGTCCGAAGACCCGCTTGAGCGACTCGGGGTTGATCAGGCTCACATCCTGCAATTGCACCGGCCTGGGCAACAGATACAAACCTGAGACGTGTTTGGTGAGCGAGCGTTTGAGCAGTTGGTAGTCCAGTCGAGCCACATTCTGAGTGACGTCTACCAGGCTATAATCCGGAATGCTGTCCAAGAACACATCTGCGTCGCCGATGGCCATATCAAGGTCGACCAGAGCGACTGTGTTTTTTGGATTGGCAGCAAAGATGCAACCTAGGTTGACGGCCAAACTGGTGCAACCAACACCACCCGACGCGCCGGCCACGGCGATGATTTTTGAGGCGCGATTGGAAGTCCCGGCCACGCCTCCGAATTTGGATTCGGAGATTCTGTCGAGTGCAGCCATCAAGTCCTCTAGGCTCAGCGGCAGAGTTAGAAACTCTTTAGCACCAGCTCGCATGGCGCGGAGAATCAACTGTCCGTCGCCGCTCGAGCTGATGGCCAGCAGCGCACAACTGCCTGCCTCACTGCGCATGCGGTCCATCAGGGAAATGGCCTTGTCGGGATCGCTATCCAGACTGATGACCCCCACGTCCGGCGCGGACTGTGCCACCACGTCCGGGAAAAATTCGTAACGAGAGCACTCAGCTTCGAGCCACACTACCTCAATCCCCAGCAGCATCTTCTTCAGCGTCTCTCGCGATGCATCTTGTGGATCGACTAGTGCCAACCGCAGTACATTGCTCATAATCTCAAACCCATTCGTACGTTGCGCGAAACATTCCTACAGGCAGTCCGGTAAGCCGCTAGTGCTAGCGCATAATCACGCCCGCATTCGAGCCCGGTCGATTGGTAGGCTGAACGGCGCTGGCAGGCTGCGGATAGTATTCCTGCTGTGCGACCATCGTCGGTTGCTGGGCCATGCGTGGGGCATTTTGACCGCTCGGCCCTGCCGGGCTGGTCACCGGAGTCACGGGTGGCAACATGCTCGGCCGTTGGGGCTGAACCATGCCGTAACCGTCGAGACCAGGCTGGCCTGGATACGGCGCTCCCGGCGCTGTGCCATGAGGCAGCGGTTGCGTGGCCGGTACATCCTGAATCAAACCCGAGTTGAAGTGTGTGGTGGACTCCCCTCCGATGTTTGCAATAGGTGTCTCGACGTAGCCTCGCAAGTACAATTCTTTGTCCGTCGGGCTTTGGGAGTTGGTACCGGGAGCAGTCCGTGGGACCTCGTGTGGATCCATCGGGCCTGCAAAATTCGGCGTGACGGTAATCAACAATTCAATCTCGTTCTGCTCTTCACGCGTGGTGCGGAACAAGGCGCCCAAATAGGGCATGTCTGAGAGCACCGGCAGTCCGGAGTTGATGGTTTCACTTTTGACCTGCAACAAACCGGCCAGCGCCAAGGTTTGGCCGGCACCTAGCTCGACCGCTGTTTCTAGGTAGCGACTGCGTAACCCAGGGACGCTAATTCCATTGATCGAGACGCTGCGACTAGGATCGACCTCACTGACGTACGGCCGGACCTCTAGGGCGATGCGGCCATTGCCCTGCACCTTTGCCACATAATCCAAACGCGTGCCGAATTCGCGGAATTGAATGGCCACCTGGCCTAGTCCGGCAGGCACGATGATCGGAATCTCACCACCCGCATTAAAACTGGCCGGGCGCCCATCGATGGCGGTCAGAGTGGGACTGGCCAGTACCTTCACGAGGTTGTTGCGACGCAGGGCGCGTATGGCGGTAAAGAAGGAGCTGCTGTTTTCTACAATGCCAACGCTGAACGTGTCGCTACCGGTTTTGGTGACTGTAGTACCGGCGGTCGTCAGCAGGCCACTGACCGACTGGCTGACAATGTCATCGCCATTTGAAAACGCCCAGTCAACGCCCAGTTCGCGAAGTTTGGTGCGCGAGACTTCCATAATCTGCGTCTCGAGCTGGATCGTGTGGACACCGGTCACATTGACTTTATTAATGATCGTGGGGAAATATAGCTCGGAAATGCTGATGACTTGGTTGACATGCTCGGCGCTGGTCACGTAGCCGCTGACGATGGCTCCCTGCTGCACGGGAACTACCTGCAGATTTGCGTCTGGAAATTGTTGCCGAAGTATCGCTTCCAGTTCGCGGACGTCACCCAGTACCATGACTTCGATGGTGTGCACCGAATCATCGGCACCCAGCAAATCGATTTGGGTGACCCCGGTGGCAATTGCCGAGATCTGCAGGCGATTACCCCCTTCCAGCGGAACGGCTGTGAGCACGTTTGGATTCTGAATGCGAACGCGCTTGAAGACCTGGCTAGCCGTAATTTCCCGACTGGTGCTGACCACCATCTGGATTGCTTGTCGACCCTGGTTGGTATTGTCTAGGCTGACGTGGGTGTTGGTCATCGCCCACTGACTGTGCAGAGGTGCCTGGGCCGTGGCGACTGAAGCACCCCAACCCCCAACCGCCAGCGCTGCGCACAGCGTCGCCCGGAACAACCTGCGAAGCCAACCGCGGGGAGTAGTTAGAGTAGAAGTGACAGCCATGCGTTGACATCCTTGTACTTACCAATCGGAAAGCCGGCAGTCATCCTTGACTACGTTGCGCTGACCAATTGACTGTCTAATGTTGAACCTGAGTGGTCCTCGCCTAACTCAAACGAGCGGGGCTAGGTAGTGCAGTCGAGTGCTTGACCGACAAACAAACTCAATTAACTGGTGGCTTACTGGGTGCTGCTGGGCTGGCCGGCGGCGCGGAGGGCTCAGTGCTAGTAGGATATGTCGGCGTATAACCGCCATATCCTGAATAAACATTAGGGGTTGCACTGCTAAATTGGTTCGCCGGATTCCGACTTGGGCTGTCTGGGTAAGCTGTTTCGCCGGTGGGGATTACCTCATGGGGAATCTCGGTGCTCTCGGTCCAGGCATAAGTCTTTGAGCCGGCAGGGGTGATAATCACCATCTGATGCTGCGGTTGGGCGGGTGCCACTGGTTCCGTGCTGGAAAACAGAGTGTCGAGAGACTGTGTAACAACGGCCACTTCCTCCTGTTTGACCGGCTGATTCTTGGCGGTGTCGCCTTCTTTAATCCAGCTCAAGAATGACTCGCCGTTGTCTGCCCGATCGGTTTTTTCCTCTTCGAACGGGCGCAGATTCATCCTCAGCTCGCCCATGCTATTGGCCAGCGTCAGGGCCTCCAATTGGCTCTCCTTAACCAGCAACTGAAACACGGTACCTTGACCGCCCGCGTTGGTGGTGTCCGAGTCGCGCATCGTCACGCCGTTGATACCAAACACCTGTACGTTTCGCATAACCGTTCGGGTCTCGGCTACGGAGCCGCGGCCACCGGTCTGAAATGTCCCAAGAATGTCAACGTGGTCACCGGGTTTGATATATCCGGCCGAACCGGGAATGTCGAACACGCGGTAGCCCGGAGGAATCGCGGTGGAAAAACTTTCGCGCGTGTCTGCTAGCTTGCGTCCCAGAATGGGTTCGCCCACGAAGATTTGTTGATTGGTAAACTTACCTTCGACGTCCTCAAGCTTGACCAAGGCCCCCTCAGGAATGCGGCTTTTAGGCCACTTGGCCAGTTTGACAGAGTCTGCCGAAACTTTCTGTGCGTGAGGCAAGTCCTTGATCGCTACGAAAATCTCTACCGAGGCTTCGGACGCCTCCTCGGGAGCTTTATCCATGATCGCCTTGCTGACACCGACGGCGGCGATCATACCGCAGCCGAGTGCAATGACCAACAGTATCAGTGATTTCGCTCGCATTGCCGGGTTGCCTCAGAACTCTCTTTAACTGTGCGTCGAATCGCTTCTTGCGATCCATGGTGCACGCATCGACTGGTTTCTGCCCGAGCAATCCTTGCCAGGCACTGACTCTCAGCGCAACGGACTTTCCGCCGTTCGCTATCATTGGCACATTGTGGGCATTCAATCCACAAAGAATTCTCAGTCTGTCACGGACGGTACATCAGAGCAAACCGCGCTTCGCGTCAACGCTTCGCCAGGCATCGCAATTGGAATGCGACGCTCCATCTTTGTGATCGGCACAGCGGGGCGGTAAGATGACGCAAAGCGGAATAAACCCCGCAAGCGGTAGATTCGATCAATACCACGCGCGACGCAATCGCGCCGCGGCGGTTGCGAGCCCACGGCCGAGCCGATGTTGCAGCCGCGGTTTGACTAGATCAAGCCGGCGAAAGCAAAGTAGCCAATGGCTGCCACCGTCATGGGGATGCCATAGGGGAGCAGCAACATCCGCGGTTTACGTTCTTGGGAGATTTCGTAAAGTTTATCCGCGTTGCGGACGGTGACAATTTCTTGTAGTAGCGCCTGAGCTTGGGTCCAGTGCTTGAGCCAGTCTCCGCTCAGGGCGATCTGCACAAGGGCCATGATGCCACCGACAATAGTCGTCGCTACAAAGATGTACCAGGTGTGCTCGATGTGGACAAAGGCGGCGATTCCGGCGAGCAACTTGACGTCGCCCGCGCCCATTCCACCAATCAAATGCAGACCGAACAGCAGGGCCAGCCCAAAGAAGGTGGCCGCCAGACTCCAGCCTAATCCGACCATGCCACCGCTGGCCAAACTGTACGCCCAGCCGGCGACGATCAGCGGATAAGTAATCTTATTGGGAACTTTCAAGTACATGCCGTCGATAATGGCGGCGACTACCAACGTCACCGAAACGGCCCACATGGCCCAGTTGTTTGCTAGGTGTGCTATCAATACATCCATTGTTGCGATCCCCGCTGCTGGCTAAACCCCTTTTTCGCCGCAATCCACCCGATCGCCGACGGTAGGGAAAAATGTGTCGTATAACTAGAGAATCTAATAACTTGAGAATCTAAAAGCTTGGCGTCCGCTGCATCCATGTTGTAGATGGCGGCTTAACGCAGGCTGCAGAACCAGACGAAAACAGTGGTCAGTACGGTACCGGCCAGACATGCCATTTCCCAAAGTCCGCTGATCGACTCTGCCGGTAAGATATAAGGTGTCATGCGATATTTCCCGCTTGAGCGAACAAGCAACCATACTTGATAGTGAATTGAATGGACCGGTCGGGTGGCGCTTGATCGAGCGAACGCGCGCCAAAATTGCCTCGACTAAAATTAATTGGCGACGTCGGTGCAGTGTTCTGCGGCCGACGG
>JBEBXX010000014.1:0-12818 GCA_040391435.1 Aureliella helgolandensis
TGCGCGGCAAGCAGGATGCTTACCCCACCGGCTGGCAAGCAGGATGCATACCCCACTGCGCGGCAAGCAGGATGCGTACCCCACGGGCTGGCAAGCAGGATGCATACCCCACCGGCTGGCAAGCAGGATGCATACCCCACCTTGTGGGCAGATGCTTAAACGATTAAATACCTTGGACAAAGCACGGGTCTGGCGCTCATTACAGGAATGCAACTTGGAGAATTCGCAACTGATCATCGGCGTGGACGCGGGGGGAACCAAGACCAAGGCTTGGCTGGCAAGAGTCCCAAGCTGGCAGCGCGCGAACTCGTCAGAGCCCACAGCCTCAAGCCCGTTGGCCGAGCAGGTTCAAGTGATCGGGCATGGTTCGGCGGGGGCTGGGAATCTACGCGCCATCGGCTTTGAAGCGGCAACGGACAATATCAAGCTGGCCATCGATGCGGCTTATAGCTCGGCGAAGTGCGAATATTCTCCAGCCGCGGCAATCTGCATGGGGGTGGCCGGGGCGGGGCGAGTCGACGAGCAGAAACGACTTGAGCAGTGGTGCCTGAATTCCCAGATCGCACACTGCGCGCAAGTCACCGGCGATGCGCTGCCTGTGCTGGCTGCCGCGTATGCCCAGCGACCGCTGCACGAGCTGGCGCAGATGAGTGGCATTGCGCTAATTTGTGGAACGGGTTCGATGGCTTGGGGTTGTCTCGCAGCCAGCCGCGGGCCGGGGGACCGGCATTCCCCAGGTGTGAAGCAAGCTCGCGCCGGGGGCTGGGGATATCTACTGGGCGACGAGGGGAGCGGCTACTGGATCGCGCTGCAAGGGCTGCGAGCGGCTTGCAGGTCGGTCGACGGGCGGGGCCCAGCTACGCACCTGTTGCCAGCCTTGCTGCATCGGCTCGAACTGACCGATCCAGCTCAGTTAATCGGTGTCATTTATGATCCGCAGTTTGATCGTCGCCGCATTGCATCGCTGGCCGAAGTGGTCGTCGAATTAGCCGAGCGGCCCAATCCCGCAGCAGACAATCCCGCAGCAGACAATCAAGCTGTCGACATCCTCGATCGAGCCGCTGCAGAGCTGTGCCAGCTTGTGTTGGCCGTCGATGCGCAGTTGGGCTTGGGTGCGGAGCCGGCGACGCTAGCGGCTACAGGGGGAGTGCTGCTGGGCTCCAGCTCGCTGCGTCAGCGGCTGCAGCAGCGGCTGCAACAGCACCCGCGGGCTATAAATTTCGCGCCCATCGAGGATCCCGTTCTAGGCGCGGTCTACCTAGCAACCGGCTTGGCGAGCGGCGTCACTGTAAGCCACAGGTAGGGACCGCTGCAGAGCGCCCAGCTAGTCCTCGAGCACGATAGCCGAGCGAGTGTGTGCGCTGTCCCGCGCTGCTTGGAGCAACCGCAAACTGCGATAGACGTCCTCCAAGTCGCCCATTTTACGGACCAGACTCGTTACGGCGCGATGGAATTGTGTCAACAACTGCTGGCCGACGGCCATCTCCGATTCCAAGGATTCTTGATGCCGGCCGGCTTCGTCAAACCAGATCAGCGAATTGGGCAGATCGACAAAGGCCAGTCCCTTCTCGCAGCAGACCTGCACGGCCGCAGGCGGGCGAAATGCGATGGCTTCTTGCCAAGCTGGCGGGATGTAAGCTCCGCAACTTATTTGGGCGATCGTTGAATTGGCCGGCTCGCCCTCAGCCGACAGATCCAGGCTCAGCGATTGGTAATCCGCCGCAGCCTGGCCGGTAGAGAATGATCGCTCCGCGTTGTGAGCGCGATGGAAGACGCTTTGCACCGACCGCACATCGCGGCCGACGATGAAGCAGCACCAGTCGATCAGCTCGATCAATTCCCGATCCGCGCGGGCGGCCAGCGTGCGACGATTGCGCTGCATATCGCTCGTTTTGCACGTCAGTCGGCGATGGCAGAACAGGATCTGGGGCGGCCCCAGGCGGGTGGCGATGAGTTCCTTGAGCCGCAACGAGGCGGGCGCATAGCGTCGCGGGAACTCGGCCATAAACGCAACGCCAGCTCCGTCGACTAAGTGCTTCAAGTGCACCGCCCGCTGGGGATCAAAATCGACTTCGCTACCGCAGTAGATCGCCTTTCCAAAGTCGCAGGCAGCCACCAGAGGTGAAATGCCATACCAATCGCTCTCGAGCATCATCACCGCATCGATGCCATCATGGCTGAGCATTTCGCGAAAGCCATCAAACCGCTGAGCGTTAAAATCGCGTGCGACATTTTCAGAAAATGCGGAGACGGAGCTATACACTCCGCGCACATCGAAGCGATCTTGCAACATCCGCAGGGCAGGAAAGTGACGCTGCTGCCAATCGGACGAGAGACCGACCAATCCGAGCCTCAGACGCATAAAAAGGTCCAAAAAATAGTTGCCAACCAGCCAGCAACCCCCTCTGAGGCGTTACTTCGCATGGCAAGGAAAAAATGATTTTATTCGGAAATCAGGAATGACCCCGCTTGTTTTCGGCATCCGCCCAAGTCACGTGGCTGGAAAAGACTCGACATTTCCAATGTTTCCCTATGGATTCTACCAGTAAGCGCGCCTTCTGGCTCCACCATTAAACGCTAGCAAACCGATCAAAGAAATTGGTAGAGCACTGCTGTACGGCTAGTTGTCAGCCCAACTCAGTTGCGTATACTCGCCTTGAACTTTACCCGTTAGACTCGGGCACAACCGTTAAATCCTTTGTGTCCTTCCCATTTGCAACTTGAAACTTTTCGCACTACTGACTGGGAAGTCTAACTGTTGGAATACCTAGAAGCGCGCTGGCATTTGAAGCTGTTAGACCAGCCACTGGATGAACATAGCTGTTTTCTACAACACAGTTTTCCTCGAATTGAGTTTTTTCTGCAATTCAGTGAACGGCTGGCATGGAAGCGAAATTTGTTCGTCGGTGGTAGAGCGATCACGCGATCGTCAGTCACTTCAAATCTGCTGATAGGTATCCACCTTATTGTCTTTTCAAGAAGGGATGACAAGTATGGTACATGTGGCAATGGCCTTTCTACTAGCGGTGACTGTTGGAGGACAAAAAACTCCTGACTACGAAACGGCCTTGGCCGAGTCGCAACAGGCGAGCAAGCCGCTGGTGGTTCTGATTGGTGCCCCCTGGTGCGCTTCGTGCCAAGTTATGAAGCGCGAGACGATCGAACCGATGATGGAGTCGGGGAAATTGGAGCACGTCGTAGTGACTTATATCGACAAAGATCAGCGCCCCGAACTGGCTCACCAGTTGATGAAGGGCGAAACGCTGCCGCAGATTGTTGTGTTCTCCAAACAGCCCGAGGGCTGGAAACGCTTCAGTTTGACTGGTATGCAAAGCCAGGGTCGGATGGCAGAATTGCTGCGTCGCGCAGTGACACCTCTGCGATAGATCACGCTCTGTGGGTCGCGCAGCGTTCGAGTGCGCGGCACGCCGCACGGCTCTAGCAAGCCGGCGGCGCAGTGAGAGAGCGGGGCGTGTTGAGAGCCCGGCGCGTTGAGCAACCGGCCTAGCGAGCTCGACCAATCTAAGCAATTAACGGCCGATGGCTCTAGCGCAAATCGGCCGTTTTTTGTTGGATGGTGACGTAAGAAAAACCGCTCTGCCCGACAGGCTAGTGCCACGAGCTCTATGCTATACTTTGGCTAACGCCGCACCTTGGCTAACGCGGCCGCCGGCTTCCGCCCGTGGAGTTTGACCACTAAACTGCGCGACAGTGGGCATGGCTGCACCAGTTACCTCTATATTCTCCGGATACGCTCGGCTAATTTTTGCTATGGAATTCTCCAAATCGGTTCAGCACATCATCCGTCGCAATGAACCGCTGGCCCCGTTGACTTGGCTGCAAATCGGTGGCGCTGCAAGCTACTTTGCGGAACCCAACTCGATCGAGGAACTAGCGCGTCTGTTGGCCGACGCGCATGCTCAAGCACTAAACGTCCGCCTGCTGGGAGCCGGCTCCAACATTCTCTGTCGCGACAGCGGCTTTGACGGTTTGGTAATCAGCCTAGCCACCGCCAAACTAAGCAGCGTCGATATCCAAGGCCCACGGTTGATCGCGCGCGGCGGAGCCCAGCTCAACCATGTCATCTCAGCCGCCGTCGGCGCAGGGCTCTCCGGCTTGGAGTACCTGGCCGGTATTCCAGGCACCGTCGGTGGCGGAGTAGTCTCCAATGTAGGCGTCACCAACGATGACATCGGCAGCCATGTGGCGCGCGTGACCATTGTTGAACGCGACGGCCAGCTCACTGAACTGGACCGAACCAAATTGCAGTTTGGCTTCCGACGTAGCAATTTGGAAGACATGGTAATCGCCGAGGTCGAATTTGCGCTGCAGGAGATGGATCCCACCGAGTTGACTCGACGGATGCAAACCAACTGGATTGTCAAACGCAAAGCTCACCCTCCTAATGGCACGCGGACCGTGCAGGCCTTCATCGAACCCGATGCTGCCAAACTTGCCGATCTGTTTGCCGAGGCCGATGTGCATGGACTGGCTGAAGGAGAAGTCTGCCTGAGCCCTCAGTTCCCCGGCTACCTCATCGTGTCGGGCCACGCGACCAGCGATCAAGTGCTAGCATTAATGGAACGCGTGTCGCGAGCTGTAGAGATTCGTAGCGGAATCCAGTTGCCGTCACCTCTGAAAATTTGGTAAGTCTCTTCTGGCGGACCAGATCACGAGCCAACCGAAACGAAGCACCAGACGGCGGAGCCGTAATAATTGCCAGCCATGGATGAGGCCAAACACTTCAGCTTGCGGAACCGAATTGCTGCAATTATCCAGCATATTCCTGGCGGAGCAGTGCTATTCGCGGTGGGTGCATTGGTCATCTTTGGCTACTTCGGCTGGTATTATTACGGCGCCGATCACTTAGACCATGCGCTTTATTCGCTGCGCCTAGAAAAATTAGCTGTCACTCCCCAGCCGCCGTGGATCAAAGCTCAAGTCGCCGAAGAGGTTTATCAAAACGGTCGCCTGGATCGCATCTCACTGCTGGACGCACGCGCTAATGCAGCCATTGCTCAAGCGTTTGAAACCCATCACTGGGTAGACTCCACTACGCGTGTCTCGAAGGCCGTAGGTGGGCGAGTAACGGTCGACTTGGTTTACCGACAGCCGATCGCCATGGTATTTTTCGAGAAGCGCAACGAGGCCGATCCCGGCCAAGCGTCCAAGGGATTCTTTCCCATAGATGGCGCGGGAACAGTACTCCCGACGGCCGATTTTAGTAGCGACGATGTGTGGAACTACTTCATGATTATCGCGGACGAAGCCCGTCCGGCGGGCGACACAGGCATGCCTTACGGTGACGTGCGGATTACTCAAGCCCTGCAACTGTGTCAACTGCTCGGCAAGCATCGTGAAACGCATCAATTGCAAGAGATTTGGGTGCATCACGATAATATGTCAGCCGGCGATAGCCCGTGGAGTCTGACGGTTGTCACGCGGGATAAGACGCGGGCAATTGTGTGGGGTCACGCCCCGGACTACGAGTCTCGCGGAGAGCTGCCTGCAGACGAAAAGTTAAATCGCATGCTGACGTGGCTCAGCCAACCGCTCCCCGCCACCCCGGGCGAAGTGCAACGCATCGATTTGCGGATGGCCAGCTCCCCCACCACACCCGTCTCACGCCAGCAGTAGCACGTTGAGAAAGACTGCTTGGCCAGGGACCTAGGCGGCGTGCTTGATGGGTTTAGGAGTCGCGAGATTGAACAAGCCAAAAATATCTTCTTGACTGAGCCCCATCGAACGCGGTGGACCAGCTTCGGCGAACAACTGATTGAATAGTGCGCGCTTCTGCTCCAACACGTCATGGATCCGCTGCTCGATGGTGTCAGCCGCCATCATGCGTGTGACCGTCACCGGTGCCGTAACGCCGATGCGATGCGCGCGGTTGATGGCTTGATCCTCTACGGCGGGATTCCACCACCGATCGAATAGAAATACGTAATGGCAAAACTGCAAATTCAGTCCCACGCTCCCCGCGCCATAGCTCATCAAAATCATGTGCTTCGACGGATCCTCTTTGAACTGTGAGATGACCGCATCGCGCTTTTTAGACGGGACCCGTCCGTGGTAGTGCATCGGTCCGAAGCGCTGCAGTGGTTCGGAGATCTTCTCTAGCGTTTCGACCCACTGGCTAAATACAATCGCCTTTTGACCGCTGGCCGCGATCTCTTCCATATCTGCTTCCAAGCGCTCCAGTTTACAACTCGACCCGCTGGCTGGATCGAAGTTGCAAATCTGCTTCAGCCGCAAGACCAGCTCGAACACGTGCTGGATCGTCAGCGTCTCGCCCATCTCCGAGAGTTGCACCACCCCTTCCTCCTCGGCCGTACGGTAGCTGCTGTGCTGGGCGCTGGTTAGCTCGAGCTGTTCGTCGCGGAACATCTTTCCAGGCATCTCTGTTAGGACCTTGTCCTTGGTGCGTCGCAGAATGTGATCGCGCGTTGCCAGACCGATGTTTTTCAAACTCATTTCGCTGCGCAGATAGCCTGGCGAAAGAAATTCGAAAATATTGATGAGGTCCTCCACCGAGTTCTCAATGGGCGTGCCGGTCAACGCCCACGAACGACCGCGCGGCAGCGCACGCACGATTTGCGCCGTGGTGCTATTGCGGTTTTTAATCCGCTGCGCCTCGTCCAGAATGACCAGGTCAAAGTGCGTCTCGGGATCATCCAAAATCGCCTTGTCACGCATCAACAGTTCGTAGTTAGCGATGCGTACCGGAGCGCTATGCTGCTGCCAGATCCAATTGCGTTTATTCGCATCCCCTTCGATGACAGCCACCGGAATCTCCGGTGCCCACTGGCGGAATTCGCGCACCCAGTTTGTAACCAGGGGTTTAGGACAGACGAGCAGCACGTTCTGCAACTGTCCTGACAACAATAGCATGCGGACCGTGGTGATGGCTTGCATAGTCTTCCCCAAGCCCATCTCATCCGCCAGGATAGCCGTCTCGCGGGGGAATAAAAATGCGATACCCTCCATCTGATATGGAAATGGCTCGAATGGAAAACGCAGCTCGGCCGAACTGAGCAGCGTTTCCAGCGGCGGCTGCAGAACGAAATAAAGTCGGTCCTCCAACTTTACCAAGTCAGCCGGTGGGGCTATCCGCGTGCGTTTGCTTTGAGCGGCGCTGCCTGCATGATTGCTCGATAAGTCTTTGCCTGTTGAAACGCCGCCCGACGCATCCCTGCCTGGGCTGCTACCGCTGGCGAGCGACTTGCCAAGTGCCCCATCGCTGGACGACTTCCGCCCGGATGCGGGTGCGGCGCCCGATTGGGACTGTCCAGCGGGCACTGCCTGGCTAGGTTCAGCGGGCTCTACGGCAAGTGGAACAAACTCGATCGCTTCCGGGAAGGCAAACCCTACGGTGGCTGGCAACTTGGATTGCAGTCGGATCGCTAAGCAATCGATCGATAGCGGCAGCACATCGGTGGCCTGCAGATCGATCTCCAGCTTGCGGGCTAGCTGGTTGGACCAACCTGTCGCCAGCGTCTCTACACTCAAGGCCTCGGCTAAAAGCGGTGCGGTTTCGCAAAATTCGACACCAGCCCAATCTGCTTGATGGTTCATGTTTAGTTCTCGCGATGGGGCTAGCAGCAACAGCGCGGCGACTGAATGTCAAGCCGCTTTGGCAATGGGATGGGCTTCGAGCAGAGCTTGCAGGACGCGCTGGAACGGTTCGGTCAGATCAAAATTGCTAGACAGTTGCCCGAGCACGTTGACGATCTCAGCTTGGCTGTCTGCTTGAGTTTCTAAGATGGATATCAGCCAAGATTCGAAGTGGAAGGGACGCACCTCGCCTGCCCCACCCTCTGGTATGAGGAAATGCCCCGACTCGCTCTCGGGCTCGAAATGCAGCAGTCCAGCCTTAACTTCGCTCACCGTTGTTAAAGCTAGCACGGCAGCACAATCGGTAAGCACCACGTCGGGCTTGACCTTGGCCTTGCCGACCAGCGCCTTGGCGATCTGCTCGCCGCACACGAATGCGTCCATGGTCGGACCGTATAGCAGCATTTGAGCTCGACTTGGCTTGACGGGCATCGTGCAGTGGAATTCCAGTGGTCGGGCAGCTTGGTTGGTCACCAAGTAACCTCCAAAGTAGCCATGCTCAGGATGCCGTCGGACGGAAAGAAAGCCCAGTGAAACAGTCATTCGATCTCGGTTTGCGGGTGGACGGAGACGACACAAAACAACAAGTCGCTTAGCTCAATTGTCGGAAGCCATGTTGTAGGGACTTTAGCGCCCCTGACGGTTGCCCGATTAAACCGCCCGACTGCCACCAATCGACCAAAACCCGCCGCGCAAATGCTCGACTCTGCTCCAGAGAAGACTATACTGAGGGAATCTTGATGCAGCAGCCTAAATAAACGGGACTGATCCACGTGGGAAACGAACCGACGCATTTTTCGCCAATATTTAGTATCGACGTGTCCGCTGAGCGAGGTTCGGCAGTGCAAGCGTCCAATACTAATGAAGCGACCGTAGCGCTGCTCCATCAAATCGTAATCGGCCAACAAAAGCAGAACCAACTGCTCGAGCAACTCGTCCAGGCTAGCGTAAACACCCAAAAGCAGCGTGCCAACGAGCTCCAGCAGTGGAAAGAGGCGAACCCGCAGTTGGCTCGCTCCTGTCGACGCGCCGCCGAGTTGCTCTCCAAAGTCCAAGGTGACTTTCTACAGTCGTTGACCAATGAGATCGACGACAGCGAAGAAGCCTTCACCGAAAGCGATTACATGCTCAACGAGTTTGTCGATCGAGTCGGACCCCGGCTGGCCCACCTAAACGGTGTTCTGCAAGTACTCGCTCAGTTGGGCAGCGGCACGCCTTCGCAGCAGCCATAGCCAAGTTCTAGGCAATTGCCCTAGCGATTGGGCGGCCAGGCTGCTAGTTTCCGCCAAGTAACCCCCATACGGCGATCATCGTTTTGATATTGCGTTGGGATTTGAATGGCCCGTGCCGCTGTGCAAGTTTGCAATTTGGGTGGCCGGGTAGCGCGGAAATCCATTGAATTTCGTTAGGCAAGGAGGTCTATCGTGCAGACGATTAAGACTGGTGTGGTCGTGGCCCTATTATTGGCCGTTTGTTATGGCGCATTCGTAGCGCTCAACGCGCCCGAACCAAACTTGCCGGATGAATTGCTGAGCGAATTCAACTGGAGTCCTGAGGACGCGGATTTGGGCAGTTTGACCAACGTCGAAATGCCGATCTCTGCACCACTGGCGGTGCAAGCTTCGCCTGGCAGCGATCTGTCCAGCTCCACTGGGCTGCCGGCTTTTGATGCCTCGCAGTTGAATCTGCCCAGCCTGCCGCCGCTGAGCAATAACATGACGTCTGAGAGTTTTCCTCCCAACACTTTAGCCGGCAGCATATCCGGCAATCTGCCCGGTGCAGCGCTGGGCCAAGACGGATCGGCTGACTCGACCGACGCGCGAACGAGCCTGCCGCCCCTACCATTTGCCACTGCTCCCGCCACGCCAGCTACCGGAAACTCGGCTAGCGCAACCGGCAGCCAGCTCGCCACTGCACAGGTCGCTGGCGCACCGCTCGCAGGTGCTACGGCACCAATCGCTGAGCCGGCCGCCGACGGTCTGGCGGTTTCTCTAGCTGCTGGAACGGCTGCGGCTGCTGCGAATGCATCCGCTGCGGGTTCTAGCAGTCCATCCTCCGCCGCGGCTTCCAGCTCGATTCCTGCTGGACAACTGGTCAGTCAGACTCGTGCAGCCGGTTCAGCGGTCGATACGGCTGGACAACTGCCGTTGCTCGATACCTCCACACACGATGCGGCTGGAAGTCAGACCGCCAACCAGGAACAGCCTCCACTCCCGTTTCCAGCCGCACGCGAGCAAGCTCTCGAGCTGGCGTCGAGCGGTAAGCTACGCGAGGCGCTGCTGCTGCTCTCGCGCTATTACGACAGCCCCGAACTGAGCGCTGAGCAGCATAGCGACATGATCGACCTGCTGGATGCGCTGTCGCGCGAAGTCATTTACTCGCCGCGTCACCTCGTCCAAGAGGCCTATACCGCGGTGCCCGGAGACACGGTTGAATCGCTGGCCCTGAAGCACCAAATCACCCCAGAATTGTTCAACGCGATTAACGGGCTGGGAAATTCCAAAGTGCTGCTCAACGGCAGTCAAGTCAAAGTCCTCTCGGGACCATTTCGAGCTCAAGTGAGTCTCAGCCGGCATGAGCTAACGGTGTTCATGGGCGAACTCTACGCGGGTCGCTTCCCGGTATCCTTCGGCACAGATCCCACGCCAGTCGAAGGCACATATGAAGTCATCGATCGCCGCCGCGACCGAACCTACTATGGCACCGGTGGCAAGTTTATCGGAGCCAGTGACCATCGCAATCCGTACGGCGGCTACTGGATTAACCTCGGGCAGGACCTGTGTATCCACGGCACGCCCGAGATGGCCAGCGACGATCTGGAAGGTGCCGGCTGCATCAGCCTCGCACCGCTGGACGCTGCCGACGTCTACAGCATCCTCGCCCAGTCCAGCCAGGTCTCGATCGTCCGCTAGTGGCGCAAGCCTCTCGCTTGCGACCGCTTGTGATTAGTGTATGGCAAGCAGGATGCGATCCCGACTTTAAACTTGCGCAGTCCTATGTTGCCCAGCGCTGCATCGCCTGATTTTCGATGCCGAGTTGATCCAGGATGCGGCAGACGACGAAGTCGACCAAATCGCACAGGCCATCGACGCCGTGGTACCAGCCAGGCGCAGCGGGCAGCACGACCACGCCAGCCCGCGCCAACCGCAGCAGGTTCTCCAGTTGCAGGACGCTCAGTGGCGTCTCGCGTGGCACCACGATCAACTTGCGGTGCTCCTTCAAGTGCACTTCGGCTGCACGTTGGATCAGATTCTGGCTGGCCGCGTGCGCAATACCGCTCAGCGTACTGCCTGAGCAGGGGCAGATGACCATGCCGTCAGTCAAAAAAGATCCGCTCGCGATGGGCGTAAAGAAATTTTTGTAGTGATGAATTGTCAGCAGCTCTGGCTCATGCTCAGACTGCCGCCGGGCGCTGGCTGCCGACCAGGTGGCTGTTGGTGCTACTTGCAGCAGGCGATCGGCGGCTGCGGCGGCCTCCCACAGGCTTTCCCCTAAGGGTCCTACATCGACCGACAACTCTTGACGCACTACGGCGCTACCCGACTCACTGATGGTTAAGTGCACGGGCACTCGTTCCGCGATCAGCGCACACAGCAGGCGCGTAGCATACACGGCTCCGCTAGCGCCGGTGATGGCTAATACGATCGGCCGCTTAGCGCGGGTGCATGCTGAGCTGGGCGAACCTTCACCGGGACTGTTGAACATGCTCACTGAATGCGTTCCTGTTGGAGCTCGCTGGTCGGCGGCGGCGCATCGAGCTGGACTGGCTCACGTCGACCGATATACAGCGAAGCGACGCCGCACGTCAGCGAGTGAATCGCCACGGCGCGAATGCCCGCTGAGTGCATGCGTTCGGCCAGCGCCCGACCACTGGGAAACTCGATCACGCTATTGGGTAGATAATCGTAGGCCCCCTTGTCATTCTTGGCGAAGAACTGGCCGATGCGCGGTAGCACGTGGCGAAAGTAGGCTTGATAGGCTTGCTTGAGTCCAGGCACAGAGGGGGTGGAAAATTCTAGCACGGCGACCTGTCCACCGGGGGCGCACACGCGGGCCAATTCGCGCAGGCCTAGGTCGGTGTCTTGAACGTTGCGCAGCCCGAAAGCCACCGTGACAGCCTGGAAACTAGCGTCGCCAAAGGGCAGCCGCTGCGCGTCGGCTTCTACGAATTCAACCGGCAGATGGGCGTATTTGTGTTGATGCTTGTGGCGCGCAAGCTCGAGCATCGGCGCGCAAAAATCGCTGCCGATGACTTTCACTCGGCCCTGCACATGCTCGGCCAGCATCAGAGCCAGATCGCCGGTACCGGTGCAGCAGTCGAGAATCGGCAGCGAGCCATCCAGCCGCAGCTCGCGCAACACGCGGCGTCGCCAGCGGATGTCGATCCCCAGCGATAGCACGTGATTCATCAGGTCGTAGCGAGGAGCGATCTGCGCGAACATATCGCGCACGCGTTCCCCAGATTTATCGACGCCCTTGCCACTTGGCTTACTGTTGCGCATTTTACTACCTGCCGGCGTCTACGAGGAAGACCTGCAGTTCGCGGCAACCGTGGGCGCCGATGACCAGCGATTGTTCGATATCTGCCGTTTTACTGGGACCCGACAGAAACAGGCCAAAGCCGGGCTGCGGAACGCTGGCGCGGCCGTAGGCTTGGTGCAGCGTCTGCACGATGTGGGCCGGGTCGACTACCAACACCAAAAACTGGGTAATAAAAAACGTTACCCGATGCCGCAGATCACGATCGGTCAACCACACCGCCCCGTTCTCGGCTACGCCAAACTCAGCCGGATAGACTACAAAATCCAGATCATTCAGTGCGTGGGGCTCGATGACCTGGTCCAAATCGACGTTGCCGGGCACCTCAGCGATCCGCGAGAAAACTCGCCTCGCTGCCTGCCACTCTTTCCAGCGAGCTAAATGATCAGGCAATTCGGCCATATTTTGCAGACGCGTACAACTTCCGCCAGCCATTTCGACCATACTCGAAAACTGCTGCACCGGGTCGGGGTATTCGATCCACGGCCCCTGCAGCACCTCGGGCAATTCAACCCGGTCGACGATCTGTCGACGCAGTTTGGCGAGGATTTCGGTTTTAGAATCCACTGGCAAAGTCTCTTTGGCGAAGAAAGTTACGCAATTCAAAGCACTAGTTTAGGCGACACGCCATATATGGCTAGGCTTGCTGCGGGAACAATTGACTC
>JBEBXX010000015.1:0-12801 GCA_040391435.1 Aureliella helgolandensis
TGTCCACGGACCATTGCGATTCCACGGCGGCGTCGTGACCGCAGTCATAGCCACGATGTCGCGGGTCTGAGGCCGCGGAACCAACGTGCCACCAGCGGTGCCTGAATTGATGTACACCTCGGCCCAGTCGGACAGGATGTCGATGCGGTGATCGTTGGGTTCATTGTTATGAGCTGTGCTAGCAGCCGTCTTGGAGCCGAAGTAGGTGGCCTGCCGTGGGCCGACAACCAGATACTGTCCACCGGCCAACTGGGGATTGTCGCTTGTGGATTCATTGAAAAAGACGTGCGCCGGAACGTCGTCTGGAGCAATCGCCGTTGGCAAGCCGACGGCCGCCGCGGCTACATCGGTAATGCTACTTTGGTTGACGAACCACAGCAGGCGATCGATTTTGGGGGTCGCTACAGCGCCTCGGTTGTCCAGCACATTTGGACGATCGTAAAACAATCCATTGAGCTTGGCTTCATTGGCGTCGACAGCTAGCTGATACGACACATCATGCCGCGAGACAGTGAGCCCGCCCTGCTCGGCTGATCCATTAAAGATGTTATTGGGCGTGAGTGCGGTGATCTCATTTTCTGGAAAGGCGTGCGGCTCCGATATGGCCACTCGCCACACTGGAAATTCCGTCGTCCCATCGCTGGGAGTTACCTTACCGAGATCCAGCAAACGCCGGTTATTTGAATCGGTGGTATACAGCGAACTGGCCGTACCGGGCGCGTACGCATAATCAGCCGGAGCAGTCGTGCGCGGATTCATCAATTCCAGAAATAACGATCCCTGCGGAATGCGATACTGGTCGTAGTCGGTGTCGGGTCCAGTCGTCGAATCGACTTTCTTGCCGCTGCTGTCCTCGGCAGTGTCCCGAATGCGCAAGTCATGCGTAGCGCCTGTCTCGGTCAACAGCAATTCGGGTTGCTCCATGCCCCACACCACATAGCCGGCTGGGTTGTTACTGCCATCGCGATTAGGCACCCAGTAACTTCCGCTTTTTAGGACAAACGGATAAGGGTCGTAGGCAAATCGCGTCATGACGTGATCGGCATCGCGGAAGTCGATGATGTTGACGACCCATTGGGCGATGGCGTGCGCGCGATTTACGTCTGTGAGTTTTCGCTCGGGAGGATTTGCATCGGCAGGAGTGGGCCGATTGGTCACTGCCAATTCATCGGGCAACAGTAACATCGCCAAACAGTACAGATGTCGAGCCATCAATTGTCGACTCTGCTGGCCATGGTACTGGTTGGATATTCGCTTGGCTTCCGCATCATTGCCCATTCCCGCATTGATGTATTGCTCATATTCTGGGTCTAAGTTTCCGTAGCGGTAGCCAAATTGCTCCGGGGCGGCTGCCAAAGGTGACAGTACTGGAAACTCGCTGACGAGCGTCCGCTGAAGGGCAGTTCCGACAACATAGGGCGATTGCTGAAGACCTGCGTTCAAAAGATTGAGGTTGTTGCCGTCAAACAGACTCGCCGTGGACAATTCGCTTGGCTCGTCGATCGAGCCATTGTCGTTGTCATCGATACCATTGCCGAATGGTCGATTCAAATCCATAGCTTGAGCTCGTTTGAACTCCAGTGGAAACAGTTCGGCGTAAGCGTTGGCATCGATAGCAACTTGCGCTGGACGCCGAAGTTGTCCGATGGCGTGCAGCAGCTCGCGGAAGGTGGATATCTGCGGGTTAGCAATGGCGTTATTCTGCGGCTGCTTAGAGGTGCCTACCATTGGAACGTGCCGCGTGTGGGCTGAGTGCGGTGTGACCGCACTAATTCTGCTGGTGATCGGCGTGAAGTACTCTAGGCGGCGCGGGTAGGTGCTGCGATCCCAGTCGCGATGGCGATAGATGCGTTCCCATTCGGCAATGGTGAACGGCAGGTCTTGATGGGGCGTGGACATCAGCCGCGCTTCGTACGGGTCTTCGGTCCCTTGGGGGAGTAAGTTCGTGCCGCTGAGCAGCAGTGGATTGCCCATTCGGTCAAAGCCCAGGGCGAAATCACCTCGTGGGGCCGAGGGCAAGCCTGGCAACAAGTTGTGCTGCACGCTCGCTCTACGGCCGCGCGTGCCGCTATTGGGCGGAGCGTTCGATGCCTGACCGCCGCCATTGAGCTGACTGCGCAGGTCATCGAATGGAGCCGCACTCGTACCGCGGCCCGGCATGTGGCGAAGTCCATTGGCGAAACTGGCTGGGTTGCCACCGTAGCGGCTATCCAAAAACTGTTGCCAATCCGTGTCGCTACTGAACAAATGCCGCAGCGTGGCTTCGGCTGGTCCCAGCCCGAAGCCTTGTGGCAAGTCGGTATTTTGCAAAGTGTAGTTCAGGTTCGTGCTCGTGTTGGCCACGAAGTCGATGCCGGTCGATTGCACTTGATTGCCCACCGCATTGAGATCGAGCCGACTATCGAGATCTTCGATGTAATAGGCGGCCATCATCTTGAGCAGCTTGCCTTCAGGGCTGGTGATCAACGGCAGATCGATGTCGACCCACACACTGTCGTTGACACCGTCGCCGTCGTTATCCACATCCCATGGTCCGCCAGTAAGCAGCCGGGCCCACTGAAGAAACTGGTCGCGCGGTGAAGGCGTACCGCTGCCCCAATTGTTCCAACTGCCGCGCAGGTCGATACTCAGCACTGGACTTGAAACAGCCGAGCCAGGGTTGCTGCCATCAAAGTAGCGGTTGGCTGAAAAGTAATAGTTGGGCACACGGTTTTCCATGTTGATCACGGAGATGCCCAATGGCCTACCGCAAGCGCCTTGGATGTCGTCCAGCATGTTGACGAAGTCATCTTGCGTGAAGTTCGAAGTATTGAATAGATCTTCGCGGTTGATGATGTAGTTGATCAGCGCCGCGCGGTGGAAGCTCGGGATAATATCTTGCCCGGGCAGACCGGCCGCTCCCGCGTCCGCCGGATCGGGAATGGTCAGTGGCAAGCGCGTGTGAGCCAAGAAGAAATCGTTATGATCCGGCGCGTCGTAGGCCTCGTCGCTGTCGCTGGGAGCAGCGCCACGACGCGTCAAGTCGCGTGAGTTATTGGCGCCTATCTGTCCACCTATAGGCGAATTCGGGTGCAGGCCCGGCTGCAGATTGAGCGGGATACCGCTGGCACCCGTGAGCGTAGCCGTGACCGATTCGCCGTCAAAATCGTGAGGAATGCCATAGCCCTGTGCGTTGAGCTCGCGGGCATTGATCCACATTTGATAACCGGTCGCGATCGCGGTGTCATAGCACAACTGACGTGCCGTAGCAGCAGTCACTCCCGCGCCCTCGGGGCCGGCTTCATCCAAGTCGATGACTATCGAATGCGCAAGGTCGGCATTGCCTCCAGTGACGGCGGCCAGACTACGCACGACGCGGAAGGAGACTCCCGCCAGCGGTCCATCGAGGAAGGTCAATACGCGGCCCGTAAAGGCGTCGTGTTCACTGGCCATCTGACTAGTAACAGCAACGCCGCCACGCAGCGGGATGAACGCGGCAGAGCTGAGCGGAATGCGCAGGAAGCGCCCTGCGAATAATTCGCCCTCTCCACCAGCTTTGAATAACAAGTTGTTTAGATTCGTACTCGACGATTCACTGTGACCATACACATCCGCTAGCAGCGAGTGTGGGCCGACGGCTGAGATGTTGTCTATCGTCCCGCGCAGAATCTGCTTCATAGCCTCATCGATCACCTCGGCTTCTTTCATGCCGTGGAAGTCGCGGCGAGCGATACTGAAGTTGGCCGAGCGAGATTGGCCCGAGAAGACCACGTAGCTGATCGCCAGCAAGCTGAACAGCGTCAGCATGGCCAGCACAACCAGCAGGATCAGCCCTTGGCGGCGATAGTTTAAGTGTCTCATGTTTATCACGTCTTTTAAAACCTATACGCAAATTCGAACAGCGACATTGTCCCGCAGTGTTACAGCACGGGCACAACCCGCTCGACCACCGTCACCACGCCACTGACCAGTGTGGCCTGAGTTGGGTAAGCATCGAACGCCCAGTCTGGTCCATCCAGGACTACGTTGCGTTCCCACGCAGCGCCATTGATGGTTGATTCAGCGTCCACAGTCAGCACGCGATACCAGCGGCAGATAGTCATCAAGCCACCTGCGGCGATCGTCTGCTCTTTGCAGAGCATGACCCAGTCACCCGGGCGCAGCGAATCGCTAACATCAACACTCGGATCCAACGGATCGTAGGCAGCCGACAGGATCACGCGCCCACCACTACCACCTTTGAAATTGCCAGTTGATATGACGGTTACCACGCGTTCGCCCAACGGTCCTTGTTGACCAGAGGCAGGAACGAAAAACGCTCGGTCGCGTCGCTTGCAGACTACGACCGACAGCGTCGACACATTCTCCGGATAGTTAGTTGCGCTCGCGTCGTAGGGGGAAGTTATTTCGCGTGGGCACAGGGTCGCAAACCACGAGTACTCACCGTTGGACAGCCCCTGCCCCGTCGCTCCGCTTGAGAGGACTCGGAACACGCGCTCCGGCGGCAGCGTCTTGTCGGTGTTATCGGCGGTAATGGCTAAGTCATCCAGGAGCTGAAACTGGCGGTTAGCCACCAGAGCCGGTATCAGCGTCCCGGCGTGAGACTGAACGCTGACCCGCAGCAGGCGTGCCGCGTTGATCGTCAATGGGTTAGCCGGGTCGAGTGGATTGAAGTTGTCTTGATAGTAGGGGAACAGGCCGGGGCGGTAGATCTGTGAACTAGGGAAATTCACCGTGATGCTGTCTGCTGTGGTCGTATCAAAAAAGAAGGTTGGGTCGATGCACACCGCATGGCGATTGTCAGTTCGCACACCAGGTACATTCGTATTCCGCGGCAGCGACGTGCCCAAGGACTTGTACGGCACAAAGTGGTTGGCCAAACTCGCGTGGTTGATTTGGTCGTTGAAGACCGCCCAACTGGCCGAATTGTTATAGCCTCGCACGACAAAATCGCTGAGCGCGTATCGCGCTGCGGATTGTCCCTCCGACCAGCTATTAGCGTCGCTGGCTTGCCGACCAGCCACCGCGATCAACGAGGCGATCCCGATCAGGCCAAACACGGCGATCCCCGAAGCGAACAGGACCTCGAGGAAAGTCACTCCAGCCCGCAGGGGATGAGCTATGCGCGGGGCGGTGGGCAGGCGGTGTGACGCAGGTCGCGAGCAATATCGACTCCAGCTACACGCGGAAACCCAATTTTTAAAAATATTCAACATCGTTTAGTTC
This sequence comes from Aureliella helgolandensis, assembly GCA_040391435.1. Lineage (GTDB taxonomy): Bacteria > Planctomycetota > Planctomycetia > Pirellulales > Pirellulaceae > Aureliella > Aureliella helgolandensis_A. The sequence goes on from JBEBXX010000015.1 coordinate 5,206, forward strand.
TCGCTCTGAGTGGTGCCATAGGTAGCGAAGGCGCGAGCGGTCTGCAGACGCGCTGCAAACGTGCCCGTCTCGTTGCCAGCCTGCAAACCGGAGCTCGTAATGGCACCCGTGAACGGATTGACGGTCAACCACGCATTGTTAGAGTCATTGATATTGGCATTGAACGTGGATGTATCATCGGGATTGGCGACTTCCATCGGCGGTGTCGACGCGGAGACTTGTTCAGTGCGACCAATCAACACGTGCAGCAGCGACGTAGCCGCCATCGGCCCATCTACTCCATTGTTCCAATAGGCGATGCGCCCCTGCGCATTGAAGACGATCATGGCCTGCCCCGTAGCTGCCGTGGCGAACTGCACACCATTTATCCCCAAGCCGCTGACGCTCAAATCGACGCATGTCCCGCGCGGCAGCGTCAGAGTCTGCAAGAAGGATTTGGTGGGTTTGCGGTAGAGTCGGAAACGAGCTCTGTCGGTCATCCGCGAATTGACCTGCAGGTCCCCTTCCTGACCAGCTACCGGATTGGCGAACACAATCACTCCATTGTTGACACTCAACACCTGATAGATGCTTTGCCGATCGTCTAGCTGCAGGTAATCGCCGGCGGTGAATACTCCCGCCGCGTTGCTGAGCAGACTCGCCTCCCCTATGCCGACCGTGAGCGTGTCGTAGAAGGTGCCTCCACTGGAAGTCAACGTGCCCATAGTCGCCGTGGTGTCCCCTTCGTAGGGTGGGAAGACCTGGCCAATCGCTAGCCGCATCACCGTATTGGGCAACAGCGCATTGGTGCGCTCAAAGATCACGGCCACTGGACTATTGCCAGCGATGGCGCGGGCCTGGGCCGCTTCGAAGTGGGCTTTGACCATGCGGCTGGCCGCGGCGACCTTTTGGTCGTGCAGCAAGCTCTTGATCGAAGGGAGCATTACCGCAGCCAAGATCGTCAGCGCCGCCATCACTACCAGCAGTTCCACTAGCGTGTAGGCATCTCGAAGTTTTCTAGGCAGTGCGATTGCAATACTCACACGTGGGCTCCGTTATTCAAGTAACAAGTCGTGATTGGAGACGTTGTCGTATGCTTGTGCCGAGTTGGTGATGAGTCCGACGGTCGGCGCATCGGTCGTGGGCGTGAAAATGTTCTGGGACGTAGCGAAGTGGTTGTCGTTGGGATCGATGCCAAACTGCCGATCGGGCCCGGCCGAAACGATCAGTGGCACCACGGTCCAAGGTTTTTGAGTGAGGGAATTATCATTCCACTGTGCAGCCGTGCGCAGTGGATCGAAGGCGTCGGGCGAAGATGCCTTGTAGCCCAAGTTCAACTCGCTCGTGTAGGCGGCCGGCCAGCGAATCCAGCTTATCGGCTCGCCCCACGCGTCGATGAACTCGGGGAAACCGTCGCCATCGATGTCGCTGATCTCCGTCGGACCGAAGCTCTCAAGGGCCGATCCGCCACCAGTGGTCGAATGCGCCACGATGGCGTATAGGCACTCTGCCGACGCATATCTGTCCGACCAATGCGGCGTCGGCTTGGAAGGGGGTAGCTGAGTCGCCGCGGCTTGGCTTTCCAAGACTTGGCCCATGCCGAAGTAATTCCGCAGCACGTTGTACTCGCGGCCGGGTGAACTTTTAAAATTCATCGGCCCGTTGGTGAGCCCCAGATTTAAGTCGGTCGGCGTGTAGGCTAGGTCCCAGTAGGAGTCGGGCAGCTCCATGCGAATCATATCTTTGAGAAACAGGCTACGGAGCGTGGCCACCTGCCGCGGAGTAATCCACTTGCTTTGCAATGCCTCTGGCGGCACGGGCAACTTCACCGAGCGATAGCGGTAGCCCTCCCAACGCTCAAGGATGACCGCGTTGATCTTGTCGATCGTCACCTTGGTTTTATTGCGCAGAGCATCTTGCTGTGCACCAGCCAAGGTGTACAGCACCATTCCGGCCATGACGCCGATAATAGCGATGCTGATCAACAGCTCGACCAACGTAAAGCTCGGTCGATGCTGATGGCTCATGCGTGTCTTGGGTGAACGAGCAAACATGGTCTCGTTGCCTCACTTTGCGAAAAAAATTCTCAGCTTGGGACACTCGTCCCCTCAGCCGACGGTGTAGTGCACTGTATATAGCAGCATTTCGTCGTGATTCATCTGTGGATATCTCTAACTAAGCAATTCCCAGGCCCGATCAACGCATTTGTGCAACGTGTAGAGCCCAAAGGGCGACATATCTCTGCCGGTGGCGTCAGCCACCGGTTGTCAGCGTGTGTCGCCCTCCGGGCTTGGTGTCTGCTTCCATGGTTCCGGTGGCTGACGCCACCGGCTAATATGTTTCGCCCTCTGGGCTGAAAGCATCGCAAGCTGGAAGCTTACGCCACCGCAAGCTAGAAGCTTACGCCACCGGAAGCTGGAAGCTTACGCCACCGGTCGCAAGCTGGAAGCTTACGCCACCGCAAGCTCGAAGCTTACGCCACCGGAAGCTTACGCCACTAGTTCGATAGTGAGTCCTCTAAAGTCCCTTCGCTAAAATTGGCCACGTTGTCTGCTTGAGATGTTCCCTGCGAGTTATTAAAACGCGTGTATTGGGGTGTGGGATGCGTCCCGGAACTAATTGACGCAACTAGGTCTAGGCTGTCGCCGCTGTTGGCCGATCCGGTCGATTCACCACCGGTGGGTTTGAACATGTAGAACAAACCTTCCTGGCCGCCATAGTTATCATCCAGGCCAGCCGAGACGACTTGAAACGTCTTTTCATTGACAAAGCGGAAGTACTTGTTGCGATTGGCAACCGAGTTGTCGGCGGCATTGAACTTGGTGTTGATGGCAGTCGAGCGATAGGGATAAACCACGCCTGCGGAGAGGGTGGCAAAGCGATTGGCGACCGTCGACTGCTGGTAGGTCCGCGAGTCAAAATAGACGAACGGCATCTTCAATCCCGAGGGATGGTAGGCGGGGAGCAGATCGGGTGTTCCACCGGTCAAAGCCGCATCTTCAGACGATCCGGTCAGGCCGCCGACAACCGCCAACGTGAGCTGAGCTTGCTTGAAAGGATACAGCGGATTTTGCCGGTCGGGATTGTACTGGATGCTGGTGATGTTGGCCGCATTCGATTTAACTTGGGTGGAACCGTCCATCACAATGAATGGGCCGCCCGGGCCGGAAAATGGAAATACCGGATCGTCGCTGAAACCGCCCAGGAAAAAAACCAGAGCTTCACTAGGATCCATGACCGAACCGGTAAGGGTTCCAGATGCAACGTCCGCATTGCTCGTGATCAACGCCACTTCCGTGGGCGAGATATTGGGAAACGCCTTGCGCAAATGGCGCGCCAGCAGAGTCGGGTCCGCACCGTCGGGAGGATAGTCATCGTATTTAGTGCGATAGGCCTCGACGGCTTGCGCGATGGCTTGGCACTCCAGCGCGATGGCCCGCTTCTTGATCGTTTTATAGGCCAAGTTGACCGCCGGGACCGTCAAACCCACCAGCACGCCGATAATGGCGATGACCACTAGGACTTCCACTAGCGTAAAGCCTGACCGCCGCGCAGCGAAGGCAATTCGCTTGTGCGTCTTTTGCTGAAGACAAGTAGGCATCGGTTTACTCCATCATTGAAAAAGTTGTAATTTTCGCTCAGGTGCTAGTCGTTAGCCGTTTTGGCGTTAGCCACGGTTTCATTCGCAATCGTCAACCGTTTTAACGCCACCTACATTAGCCGTTTGGGCGTTAGCCACGGTTCCATTTAAACTGAATAAAAACTTAAACAACCATTAAGCCAGCGAGGTGATCATCGATACCAGCGGCATAAACAATGAGATCACGATAAAACCGACCGCGACCCCTAGGAAGCAGATCAACAGCGGTTCGATCAAACGCGTCAAGCTCTCGGTCATCACGTTGACTTCGTCGTCATACGTATCGGCAACTTTGTAAAGCATCGTATCGAGCTCGCCCGTCTCTTCACCGACGTCAACCATGTTGACGACCAGTTCGTCGATCACGCGCGACTTCATCTTCATCATGTAAAACGCTGCACACAGTAGGGCTCCCAAACCGCAGGTGATGCCACCTACCATCAGCAGCGTCTCCATGGCTCCCTTGGTACCAGTCCCTTTGGCGCTGGTCAGGGCCACGGAAATGATCATCACTCCCGGAAACGAACCCATCAGGACCCAGAAGAACAGAGCCAAGGGATGGAAACCGGGCACGGCGTGCGCCTGCAGCGGCTTGCTGATTACCTCCCCTTCGCGAATGGCTTCGATGACCCGACTGAAGATGCGTTCAAACAGAGCATTGCCCGCTGTTTCGCGAGTAATGTTCAGGGCTTCCAGGATCGGTACACCGGAGGAGACGAGCGTCCCGAGCGTACGCGTCGTACGCGCCAAGATGTTCTTTTCGATCAAGGCGCCGAACACGGGGACCTTGAGCATATACATGTCAAACCCCATGCGCCCGTGACGGAATTTGCGAACCAACTTAGCCAATAGCCAATAGCAAAAAGGAATCAATAGCAGCAGGAACCAATACTTGACGATGTAATCGCTCATCGCAATCAAAAGAACGGTCGGCGCTGGCAGTGACAGGCCGAACTCATCGAACATCTTCTTAAACGTGGGAACGATAAAGGTCATGATCAATGCCAAGATCAGACCGGCGATAATCACGACCGCAATAGGATAGATCAACGCCCCTTTAACTTTGCGTTTGAGTGCTTCCGCGCTTTCCAAAAAGTCGGCCAAGCGTTGCAAGATCGTTTCCAGAGCACCCCCGGCTTCACCCGCTTTGATCATATTCACGTACAAGCGCGTGAAGACCTTGGGAGATTTGCTCATCGCCTCCGAAAGCGTGGAACCGGTTTCGATTTCATCGCAAGTTTCTCCCAGCGCGTTTTTGAGCTTGCCGGGTTTGTTATTGTGCTCCAGGATTCTCAAGCTGCGCAGGATCGGCAGACCCGCGTCCTGCAGGATGGAGAGCTGGCGAGTGAAGGCGGTGATGTGCTTGGTCTTGGCACCACCCAGTGCGAAGGGGCGTTTTTTCTTCTGCCCAGGGGCCGTCTTCGCGACCCCCTTCTTCATCTGGATCTTGGTGACGAAGTAGCCCATATTCCGTATGGTGGTTTGCGCTTCTTCCTCGTTGGCCGCTTCGATAACGTCCTTGATCTCTTGGCCGGTTGCATCCATCGCCTCAAACTGAAAAGTTGGCATGGCGATCGTCCCTCACTTGGGTAGCTAAAAAAACTATCAATGTCATATGAAATCTGTGGGCTGAATTTTATTCAGCAATCGTCTCGCGCAGCACTTCGTCAGCCGTCGTGATGCCTTCGAAAACATAGTTGATCCCGTACTTGCGCAGGGGTATCATGCCAAACGACTCCGCCCGGTCGCGCTGCTCGTCGGTAGTGCAATTGGACATGATCATGTCCCTCAATTCGTCATTCATAATCATCAACTCGAAGAGCCCCACGCGGCCTTTGTAGCCCGTATTGTTGCATTTGTCGCAGCCCGCGCCGCGGTAGAAAGACTTCTCTTTCATCGCCTCAGGGTCGAGCCCAAGATCGAGCAGGATCTCCTCGCCGACCTCGGTCTCTTGGCGGCAATTGGAGCAGATGCGCCGCACCAGGCGCTGCGCCAAAATGGCTTCTACGCACGCGGTGATCAAGAAGGTGGGGATACCCATATCCTTCATCCGCGTGATCGTGCTCGGTGCATCGTTGGTGTGCAACGTGCTAAACACCAAGTGGCCCGTCAACGAGGCTTGAACAGCGATCTCAGCCGTCTCCACGTCGCGGATCTCGCCGACCAGAATCGTGTCTGGATCCTGTCGCAGGATGGCGCGTAGGCACGACGCGAAGGTCACGCCGATGGAGTGATCGATGGGGATCTGCACAATCCCTTCGATGTCGTATTCGACCGGGTCCTCAGTCGTGATTAATTTGTCTTCGATGGAATTCAATTCGCTCAAGGCAGAATACAGCGTCGTGGTTTTTCCCGAACCGGTCGGCCCGGTAACGAGCATAATGCCGTTGGGCCGGTCGATCGTCTTGCGAAATAGGGCCAGCGTCTTCTCGTCCATGCCAACTTTATTCAAATCCAGCGAGACGACCGAGCGATCCAGGATCCGCATAACGGTGCTTTCGCCGAACATCGTCGGCAGCACGCTCACACGCAAGTCGACGTGGTGGCCGCCGACCATCAACTCGATCCGTCCATCCTGGGGCAGTCGCCGTTCGGCGATGTCCAGATTGGCCATGACCTTGATCCGCGTGGTGATGGCAAATGCCAAGTGGCGCGGCGGCGGCACCATCTCGTAGAGCACCCCTTCCGCCTTGATGCGGATGCGGAACTCGTCTTCGAACGGTTCAAAGTGAATATCGCTGGCGTGGTCCTTGATGGCTAACAGCAGCACCATGTTGAGCAGTTTGCGGACCGGCGCGCTGTCGGCCAGAGCTTCAGCATCGGTCAAGTTGAATGGGCCGTCGCCCAGCAGCAGCGAGGCTTGCTGGAACAGTTCGTCATCGCCGGCCAGGTCGGCGATGATCCGCTCCATCGTGTCCAGGTCCGACGAGTAGTACTTGTCGATCGTGGCCGTGATCTCGCGCTCAGTCCCGACGACCATGCGGATGTTGTAACCCAGAAACGTTCGCAGCTCGTCCTGCACGGTCAAGTTCTGAGGATCGCAGGTCGCCACCGTCAGCGTCTCGCCGTCGAACTGGACGGGCACGATGCGGTACATCTGCGCCATCGTTTCCGAGATCTTCTCCAGCACGTCCGGCGGGAGCGTGATCTCGGACAACGAAATAGTTTGCATGCCCAGTTGTTCGGCCAAGGCTTGGGCTAACTGTTCGTCGGTCACCAGTCCCAGTTCTTCGGCGATCTTACCCAGCAGCGCCCCGGGCCGCTGCTGCTGCTCGTCGAGAATCACCTCGAGCTGTTCATCGGTGATGAAGCCCAAGTCGACTAGGATTTGACCAATTCTACGAACAACCATGTGATAAGGCCTTAATCTCTAGGCATTTGAATAAAGGGAAGTAAATAAGTCGCGATGAAATGCACAGGTGCTCATCATGCATCTTCTATTCATCATGCATCCTCTTCCTCTTCCGATTCGTCGTCCTGGCCCAAGCCGCGGCGGGCGTTGACGATGCGCTTGGCCAAATCGTCGGGGCGGTGAGCCTTGTTGAGCGCATCCTCCACCAGCACGATGCCGTCGCGCCACAATCTAAACAGCTCGTCGTCCAACAAATTCATGCCGAACTTGGCCCCGGTCTGAATAGCCGAGTTGATCCGGAAGGTTTTGTTTTCGCGAATCAAATTGGAAATGCCCGGCGTGACTACCAGCACTTCATAGGCGGCTACCCGACCACCGCCAATGCGTGGCAGCAGCGTCTGAGCGACCACGCCAATCAGCGAGGTGCTCAACTGGGTTCGAATCTGATCCTGTAAGTTTCCAGGGAAAGCATCGATGATGCGGTTGACCGTGCCTTGCGCACTGTTGGTGTGCAGCGTACCAAACACCACGTGCCCGGTTTCCGCCGCACTGATCGCCGCCTGGATCGTCTCCAAGTCGCGCAACTCACCCACCAGAATCACGTCCGGGTCCTGCCGCAAGGCGC
>JBEBXX010000016.1:0-12367 GCA_040391435.1 Aureliella helgolandensis
CTATTCGGCTCTTTGTAGAGCTGTTCCTCGCGTGCCGGTTGCGGTTCGTTGGCGTGTGAGTTGAATTGTTCCTGCACGATAAACACCGTCGCGCCCCCCAAATATCCGACCAGTGCCCACAGCGAAACTCGCTTTAGGTACCACAGGAAGTCGATCTTCTCCAGTCCCATGGCGGCCACACCCGCTGCCGATCCGATGATCAAGCAACTGCCTCCGGTACCGGCACAGTAGGCCAAGAACAACCAGAATGTATCGTCTCGTGGGAAGTCGTACATGCCAATTCCCGCGGCCACCAACGGTACGTTGTCCACCACCGCCGACAGCAAGCCGATAATCAGCGCGACGATCTGCATGCTCGGTACATTGTCCGTCAACCAACCCGCGACCAATCGCAGCACGCCCGTCGACTGAAGTGTCCCGACCGCTAAGAGAATTCCCAGGAAGAACAGGATGCTGGCCGTATCGATCTTCTTTAAAATGCCGACCACGTTAGTGCTGGAGCGAGTGGTTTCGTCTAGATCGTGTTTGACGAACTCCGCCACGATCCAGATTATGCTCAAGCTGAACATCATGCCCATGAATGGTGGTAGATGGGTCACCATTTTAAAGATCGGGACGAAGATCAGTCCAGCAAAGCCTAGCAACAGAAACAAATTGGAGTGCCACGGCTTGAGACGTTTGCCTTGATGAGATTCCGTTTTTTCGGGGCGTTCGACCTCTCCCTTAAGCGTCAGCGAGACGATCGTCAACGGAATGACCATACAGGCCAAGCTCGGCAAAAACAGCGTCTTCATGACCTCGATGGGCGAAATCTTATCGCCAATCCAAAGCATGGTAGTCGTCACGTCACCAATCACGGTCCAGGCTCCGCCAGCGTTGGCTGAAACGATGATCATGCCACAGAAGAACAGCCGTGTTTCGCGAAGGCGAACGAGCTTCTTCATGAGCGAGATCATGACGATAGTGGTCGTCAAGTTGTCGAGCACGGCGGAAAAACAGAATGTTAGTAGACATACTGTCCACAGCAGCCTGGCTTTGTTAAGCGATTTGATACGATCGGTGATGATCGCGAAACCCTCGAAGGCATCGACCAATTCGACGATGGTCATAGCCCCCATCAGGAAAAACAGGATGGATGCAATTTCGCTGAGCAGCGGCAGAAATTGACCTTCCAGAGCGTAGTGCAGGGCCAAAGCGTGACCCTGCGTCGGCCCCCCCGTGGACTCGGCATGCGCGCGGAATAGTTCGGGAACCCGTTCGGCCGGTAGCAAGCTGTCCAGCCCCAAGAAATACAGGGCCCAGCAACCAGCGCCGATGAATAGCGCCGTAGCCGCTTTGTCGACGTGCAGGGGGTGTTCCAGGGCGATGACGATATAGCCCAGGACAAACAGCATAACGATGCCGACAAGTAACATAACGAACACCAACCTCGCTATAAAACCCCGGCTATCCACAAGCCGATCTTGCAATTCCAGCCGCTAACACATACCACGCCGCTAGTGTCTCGGGCGGTCGCGGTGGATCACAGTGTCACACATAAACCAGAAAACGAACACCCTAGACAGACTGTTCGGCTGGTAGCGAATGTGGCGCTTGAACTTGCGAGGTGGGACCTGTTCCAAAAACCATGCGTTCCACCACGGTGGCTCCGCAGCAATCGCTCCACACGTTGACGCTGGTGCGGCACATGTCCAACACCCGATCGACGGCCAAAATGATGCCCTGGTACTCGATGGGCAGATTCACAGCTTGCAATACGATGACCATCATCACCAAACCGGCATGCGGAATGCCCGCCGCTCCTACACTGGCCAGCAGTGCGGTCACAGCAATGATGACTTGATTGGCGAAACTAAAATCAGTCCCAAATGCCAACTGACCGATGAACAATACCGCTACGGCTTCGTAGAGTGCAGTGCCATCCATGTTTATCGTAGAGCCGAGCGGCAAGACAAACGAACTGATACGGTTGGATACCCCGGCGCGCTTCTCGATATTGTTTAGCGTAAGCGGCAGCGTGGCGTTGCTACTAGCGCTGCTAAAGGCGGTCAACAAGGCCGGTAGCATGGCGCGCATCAGAGCCAGCGGACTGCGCCGCGCGAAGACCCACACGATCAGTGGCAGCGTCACGAGTGCATGCAGCGACAAACCAAACATAACCGTCAACATGTACCATCCCAAGGCGGCAAACACGCTCACGCCCTGCGTGGCAGTCACATAGATCATCAATAGGAAGACCCCCAGTGGAGCCAGCTTGATGATCGCGGTGGTCAGACGCATCATGACCGCAAAACTGTCGTCGGCCAGTTCGTGAAATCGCCGCAGCGTCTCCCCGCCAACCTGCAATGCAAACACACAAAAGACAATCGTGAATGAGATCACCGACAGGAACGACGATTGGGCGATGGCGTCAAAGGGATTGGTCGGAATCATCGTTTCCACCTGCGACATGATGACTTCGGTGATGCTCGACGATTCGACCTGTGCCCGGGCGATGTCCAGCCGTAGATCGGTATCTATGCCGGGGTTGATGATATTGGTCACCGCTAAACCCGTCACGATGGCCAGCATGCTGGTAGTGAGGTAGTAGACCAGCGTGACGGAGAACATCTTGCCAAAGCCTCCTCCACCCCCTAGGCTCAGCACGCCCGATGCTAAGGAGGCGATGATCAGCGGCACAGAAACCATTTGCAACATGCGCAGGAACAGTCCCCCGATGCGTTTACACCACCCGCCGACTTGCCGAGCCAGACTGGGTGCCTTGTCGAAGAGCTTAGCGGCCAGCGGCGATTGCTTACGCAGATCGTCCATCGTCAACACACAGCCCTCGGTGTTCCCGGTAGGATCGACGACACGCCGCTCATGCGTGCCGCCGGATGTTGTCCAGCGAATATCGATCAGGTCGGTCGAATCGTGTACACTGGCCGACTGCACGCCGCTAGGCAGCCCCTCAGTCAACTCGCTGTGCCGCGTGCTAAAGCGGCTGTTGATCGCAATGCCAATCACCGCTCCCAAAGCCATACCGATCAGAATCTGCCAGTGAAGTTCCAGTTTCAACAGTGGTTTCCTAGTCAAAGTATCGATATGAAGCTACGTTGGCAGCCAGCCACACCAGCCATCGCAAGCGGCCAAGGGCCGTGGCTGCGGTGGCGGTGAAGCCGGCTATTGTAAAGCATCGAGTCAAAACAAACGTAGTACCCGCACTCACTTATTTTGCAACGCGCGAATATTGCCATGCCTGCTGGCGGGCTCTCGTTGTTGTCAGCCTTGCATCGTGGTTTATACTGAAGCGGCCCACTATCTCTGGCTCCCAATCCCACACCGCTGTGTAGACCTTCATGAGCACGCTCGCAATTTGTTTCGGCTCGCTAGCTGTACTGTTAATTGCCTACTTCACCTACGGCCGCTGGCTAAGTCTCAAACTGTTCGAACTATCGGCCGATGCCCCGGTACCGAGTCGCGCGCTGCGCGATGACAACGACTTTGTGCCGACGCCTAGAAGCGTGGTCTTCGGGCATCACTTCACGAGCATCGCCGGAACTGGTCCGATCGTCGGGCCGGCCATCGCGGTCTTCTGGGGCTGGCTCCCCGCACTTCTGTGGGTGGTCATCGGTGCCATTCTCATCGGTGGCGTGCACGACCTAGCTACGCTGATCATCTCCATACGCAACCGCGGGCAGACCATCGGGGAGATTGCTGGGCGGATGATTTCACCGCGGGCTAAGCTGTTGTTTCTATCGGTGTTGGCACTGGCGCTGTGGATCGTGCTGGCGATTTTCGGTTTGGTGATCGCCAACATCTTCGCTTTATATCCTGAGAGCGTGCTATCGGTCTGGATGGCGATGCCGGTCGCGGTGGCCATCGGCTGGTGGACCTACCGCGGCGGCGGGACACTGCTCATCCCTTCGCTACTGTCCCTGCTGACGCTCTATGGGGCGGTCATCGTCGGCGTTTACTACCTTCCCATCGACTTGATCCAGTGGTTGCCCGCGGGCAGCGCCGATGGGCTGTGGAACCCCATCGTGATCTGGACGCTGTTGCTGCTGGCCTATTGCTTTGCGGCATCCATCCTGCCGGTGTGGCTGCTCTTGCAACCGCGCGATCTGGTCAACAGTCAACAATTGTATGTGGCCTTAGCACTCCTGGTGGTCGGCGTCTTGGTCGCCAGCTTGACGGGTGAGGCCGATCTCTGGGCCTCGGCCGAACCGATCTCGTCGACCATTCCCGCCGATGCGCCTCCCATACTTCCGTTTCTGTTTGTAACCATCGCTTGCGGCGCCTGCAGCGGCTTTCATTGCTTGGTCAGTTCGGGCACTAGCAGCAAGCAGGTCTCCAGTGAACGCGATGCGCAGGTCGTGGGCTATGGTGCCATGCTGCTCGAATCGGCCCTAGCCGTGATTGTCATCTTGGCCTGCACGGCGGGCGTGGGAATGGGGGCCCTGCAGAAGACCGGTGTAGGGGCCACCACGGCCACCCAGAGCGTCTTAAGCAGCACTCCGACTCTGGATTACCAGCGCGTGCTAGGTAGCGATGGGCAGCCGCTCAAGGGCCGCCAAGCCTGGCGGACCTACTATCGATCGGGAGACGATGGAGGGTGGAGCAAACAGAGTCTGCAGAAAAATTTGGCCGCCTTCATCGAAGGGGGAGCCAACTTCCTGTCCGCCATCGGCATTCCACTCAAGCTAGGTGTGGGCATCATGGCTGTGTTAGTTGCCAGCTTCGCTGCGACCACGCTCGACACGGCCACACGCCTACAACGCTACGTGATCCAAGAGCTAGGACAGAGCCTACACCTGCCCATCCAGAACAAGTATGTAGCCACATCGCTGGCGGTCGGCGTAGGTGGGGCGATCGCAGTCTTCGCTGGAGATAAACCTGGCAACGGCGGACTGATGCTGTGGCCACTGTTTGGCGCTACCAATCAACTGTTGGCCGGCCTAGCGATGATGGTCGCCGCCTTCTACCTCTGGCGTCGCAACAAGACCATTGCCTTTCTAGCCATCCCAACACTGCTGATGATGCTGGTCCCCGGTTGGGCCATGACCTACGACTTGGTAGTCAACTGGATACCACAAGGGAAGATTCTGCTGAGCAGCTTTGGCATCGGCATCTTGATTCTACAGGTCTGGATGTTTGTAGAAGCCGCCCTGGTGTGGCGACGGGCGCACGGCGTACTCGAACCGCAGTTGGAGCCGCTGCCGGTCGCAGTTGCCACTCACTGAAGCGGCTGAACCACTCAGTCTAATCCGGCTATACAAGCCTGTATTTCACTCGGGAGTTGCTGCCAGTTATCCGGAACGGGAGCAACGCAGCGCATCGCTTTGGCGGTCTGCGGGTGTCGAAATTCCAGCGACCAAGCATGCAGCGCAATGGGTGGGTGTCCGTGCGTGTCGCTTGTAGGGCTGCCCTGGCTGCCCGAGCTCCATGGCAGCCTCGCACCATAGCTGGCATCGCCCACGACGGGCCAGCCACGCGAAGCGGCTTGTACGCGGATTTGATGCATCCGCCCTGTCTCGAGTTGTATCTTCAGTAAGCTCTGCGTTGCTACATGCTCTGCTGACGCACTGCACAGCCAATCGACGCGCGCCACTGCCAACTTGGCTCCCTCGGTGTCTGCGCTTACCACTTCGGCTTGAGGCACATCAGCGATTTTGCGGAGGTAGTCCTCCCAGCGTAGGCCTGACTGCAGGACCGAGCTCGCGAGTGGAATTTGTGTGCTATCACCATGACCGTGCGCGCCACCTGCATCCGCACTCACTGGCGCACCCTCGACAACTGCCAGGTAGTGCTTGACCACCTTGCGACTTTGGAACTGCTGGCCGAAGCGTTTGAGCGCGCGCTGGTTGCGAGCGATCAACATGATGCCTGAGGTACCGCGATCCAAGCGATGTGGCAGTCCGACAAACGGCTCGCCCGGATGTTGATCGCGAGCTTTGAGCTGCGCAATCAAACGCGCTTGTAAGCTATCGATGCCAGCCGCAGCTTGACTGAAGAGAGCTGCTGGTTTGTTGACCAGCAGAAAGTGCGGTTCTTCGTAGACGATCGGAATCGGTAACATGTATAGTGATAAAAAAAACGAGGAGCCCCGGCCACGAGAACAATAAGGACGACGATTGTTCCCAGAGAGCTCCTCGTTAATGATCTTTGTAGTAAACCTAGCGTTTCGGTCAAGACGTTTTAAAAAGATTTTCTGCAAAGTCAACCGCGCGCGATCGGCAGCGCTTCGCACACGTCACACAACAGCTACATCTTATTCACACGAAACGTCCCAGGTACACGCGCATGAATCAACACTCGCAACACGTGCATTTCGTTACCGGCCGACTGGCCGAGCAAGCCGTGCGCACGATTGTAGCGCAAGTCGCTGAAGAGTTTCACTTCGAGTACTCGATCTCTGTCTTACCGATCACGGTCGCCGCACTGATGACTCCCAAGTGGTTGTTGCGACATCTGCAAATCCCCGACGCAGCAGACCGCGTTATCCTACCGGGACACCTGGCCGATGGACTCGAATTCCTCCGCCAGTCGCTGGGAGAAAGACTCGAGTGTGGACCGCGCGACATTCGCGATTTACCAACGTTTTTCGGCGGAAAGCGCACGCGCGATGCGGGCTACGGCCAGCACTCGATCGAGATTATTGCGGAGATTAATCACGTGGGGAAACTGTCTGCCGAGCAGGTGCTCAGCTTGGCGCAAGCCCATGTGCGCGATGGTGCCGACGTCATCGATCTGGGCTGTACGCCCGGCCACAGGTGGAACGCTGTAGCCGATGTAGTCAAGCTCCTCAGGGATCATCAAGTCCGCGTCTCGATCGATTCGTTCGACAATTGGGAAGTCTCTCAGGCGTGCGCCGCCGGCGCTGAGCTCGTGCTGTCGGTCAACAGTTCCAATCGCTCCGCAGCGCTCGACTGGAACACTCCTGTGGTGCTCATTCCCGACATACCGACCGAAGAAAAAAACTTTCACGAGAACTTAATTTTTCTGACCGACAATGGACTCTCGGTACGTTTAGATCCGATCTTGGAACCGATCGGCTGTGGCTTTACGACGAGTTTGCTGCGCTACGCCAAGTGCCGACAGGATTTTCCCGACGCGCACATCATGATGGGCATCGGTAACATCACCGAACTAACCGACGCCGACTCAGCCGGTATCAACACGCTGCTGCTGGGCATCTGCCAAGAGTTGGGAGTTCAGTCGGTGCTGACGACACAAGTCATCAACTGGGCGCGATCGAGCATCCGTGAATGCGACCTTGCGCGGCGTCTGATGCACTTCGCCGTGAAGCAGCGCATTCCTCCCAAGCATTTAGAACCACTGCTAGTTCTGCTACGCGATCCGAAGCTCAAAGAGTTCCCGCGCGACGTGCTGATCAACTTGGCTGCTAACATCCGCGACAACAACGTCCGCTTAGCCAACTGCCAGGGAAAGATCCACGCCATGTCAGCCCAGGTGCACGTCGAAGATGAGGAGCCGTTCGCGCTGATGAAGCAATTGCTGGACAGCCCGATCGGCGATTCGATCAACGTCGAGCACGCTTTTTATCTGGGCTTTGAGATGTCCAAAGCCATGACCGCCAACACGCTCGGCAAGCACTACGAACAGGACCAACCGCTCGACTGGGGTTTTTTGACGCAGACCCAGCCCCACCATCGCCTAGCCCGCACACCCAAGCGCGAATAACACGGCACCAGCCATAGTCGTCCGACCGCTCCGCCGGTCGGAACTGACTTTACGAACCGGCGGAGCGTTTCGGCGCCATAGTCGCCCGACCGCTCCGTCGGTCGGAACTGAGTTTACAAAACGGGGGAGCGGTTAGGCGACTATCTCACGAACCGCTGGAGCGGTTCGGCGACTATCTGCTGCCAAATCTACTTCCCTTCAAAGATGCGAACACTAGTGGAAAAGAAGGCCGGCATAAAATCGGTAACGCTGACGCATTCGACGAAGCAAGCCATAAAGCCATCCTTGGGCGTGGCCACGGCCAACTGCCAGGCGTTGCGTCCCTTGGCTTGACAGGCGCGCTCTTCCCAGCGTGCATCGCGAAAGTCGCGAGTAGCTGCATGCGCGACCCAGCCGCGCACCGTATCGACATCGCCAACGGCGGTGACATCCAACGCCACGCCTTGATTCGTGTGCGAAAACTCCCAGTCCATTTTCGGTAGAGACTTGCCGCCATGGCGACTGTGATGAAAGGCTGAGATCGTGCCAAAGACGCGTGCGGTATCCTTCAGACCATGTCCCTCATTGGGGACGTACAGCAAGTGCTTCTCGCCTGGTAGTTGATCCCAATACAGACTGCAGGCGTCCAGCGGCCAATACCGATCGTTGGTGCCAAAGATCAGCAACTTGGGAAGCGTTAGCTTCTCACGATATGCAAATGGATCGACGATACTCTGCAGCACGCGTCCCTGCGGTGTGCTCAGCGAATCCTGCAAGCTCAGCTCGGTGTAATCTTCGATCTGCTCCGAGTAACCGCCGAAGGACTCGACCTGCAGCTTCATTTGCTCCTGCATATTGAGCATGTCGATAACCATTGGCGCAATTGCCGTGACGCGTGGATCGCTGGCACCGGTAAGCCATGTCGTCCAACCGCGCTTGGATGCGCCGGTCACGGTGAATTGATCGAGCGACAGTCCCCACTGCTGCTGAGCAGCTTCGGAAACGGCATCCATGCCACGGACGGCCGATTTGACCATCGGCAAGAGCAGTGGCCAAGTCGGATCCTCTGTCCGCATATAATTAGCGAATGTGGTGGCAATGATTTCGTCCTCGTGCTTGCCATCCAGCATGGGCTGAAACGGGACATGTGAGAGAACTGCCACGACACAGCCCAATTGATTGGCTACGGCAGCCATCATCTGAGCTTCACCACCCACGGACACCTTTTCAGGACCGTTGTCTGGCCAGTCTTCCTTCCAACTTCCGCCACTGATCACCAGCACGGCATCGCCACGGGCTGCATTTGCCTGAGGGGGTTTAATGAGCGTCAGCACATGTCGCCAATCGATCCCGTGCCAACGCTGCGAGGTTAAATGCAGACGCAGCACCTCGCAGTTCTGCACCTTCTGCTGTTGGCGAATTTCCCAGCCATAGTTCTCATCGGCCAAGGCTACGTAGTCAGCCAACTCGCTGCCGGCTAGGCGGGTTGGCAAAGGGCTATCGGCGACAGTTGCATTCAGCTCCTGCGCCCCGCTTTTATTGATGGCCAACTGCGCCAACACTGCTATCGAGCACAGAAAACACAGACAGTGGAATCGCCATCTCATACGGGTCTCGCTTTTGTGTTCCAGAAGTTATTGAAGATTCATAACAAACGTGCGCTAAGCAGATTGAATTTGCGTTTGTAGGACTAGCCACCGGAGCCTAGGTAATTGGTGGCGCGCGGGGAATGTGTTATTGTAATCAGCCATCGCAGCTTCGGTGAGTAGCCACGCGAAGTGCGTCCTGCCGGGCGAACATTCGGTTTGCCCCCATTCACTCCTAGGAATATTCATGACTCCAAAGCGGCCGAGAATCAGCGCCTTCCCCAAATGCTATTTGGACGACATCTCGCAGGCTCGCAGCATGTCGGTCTTCGATTGGATCGAGCAAGCTCAGCAGCTCGACGCCGATGGATTGGAAATGTACGAGGGCTTTTTTACCTCTCTCGACGAATCCTACCTGCACGAGGTGGCCTCCGCCATTCGGCAAGCGGGTTTCGCTATGCCCATGCTGTGTTGCTCGCCGGATTTTACGCATCCCGAACAAGAGCAGCGCGCACGAGCCATTGAGTACCAACAGCAGATGATCCGCGTGGCGCGGCTGTTGGGTGGCGAGGGAGTCGTCTGTCGTGTGCTCAGCGGTCAACGCTGGCCCAGCCTGTCCCGAGCGCAGGGACTGCAGTACGCGCGCGACGGCATCATGGCCTGCCTGCCACTAGCGCAGGAGCTGGGCGTGGTGCTGGGCTTGGAGAATCACTACAAAGACGGCTACTGGTTGTACGCCGAATTCGCTCAGAAAATGGATGTTTTTTTGGAGCTTCTGCAGATGATTCCCGAATCGGATCATTTCGGCGTACAATACGATCCCAGCAACGCCGTGGTCGCCGGAGATGATCCTGTGGAGCTTCTGCGCCAGGTGGTGCACCGCGTCGTAAGCATGCATGCCAGCGATCGTTTCCTGGTGCCTGGTGCCAAGCTTGAAGACTTGCAGCACGCCGAAGGCTCAGCCGGCTACTCGTCCATCCTGCAACACGGTGTGACCGGCAAGGGGATTAACGATTACAAAACTATCTTTACTCTTCTTAGCCAAGCCGGGTACACGGGATGGATCAGTATCGAAGATGGCATGCATGGCATGGACGAAATGGCCCAGTCGTTGGCCTTCCTGCGCGCATCGGTAGGCTACTACTGGAAATAGCCTGATGAGCTACGTGGAGCTGCACTGCAAGTCGAACTTTTCATTCTTGGAAGGTGCTTCACACGCCGACGAACTGATGCAGCGCGCGGCCGAATTGGGCTACGCCGGTTTGGCGATCACCGATCGCAATTCGCTGGCGGGTATCGTGCGCGCCCACGCTGCAGCCAAAGATGCCCAACTACCGCTGATCGTCGGTGCCGAGCTGCATCCCATCGATGGTCCGCCGCTGGTTGTGTGGCCAAGCGACCGCGCCGCTTATGCGCGGCTGTGCCGCATTATCACACGTGGCCGGCTGCGGCGTGAAAAGGGTGCCTGCGATATTCGCTGGGCGGACATCTTGGAGCTGGGTGAAGGGCTACTGGTAGGCATGCTCCTGCGCCAGCCAGTGGCTGACCAATTGCCACCGGCGGATATGCAGCACTTCACCGACGATGTCGCGCTGCCGTGGGAGTTCCAAGACGCCGCGGCCGATACCAGCCCCGCTGACAATCCACACAACAAAGATCCGAACTACACCGAGCGGAATAACATTGAGTCCCTGCGCCAACAATCCCTGCGCCAACAGTGGCTAGATAGCGCACCTGCCGTGCACGACTTGCCCGGCGTCGAATTTGATCCGCGGCTTGATGCACCGTGGGTCGAGTGGTTAGGACTGCTGCGCGAAGCCTTTGGAGATCGGGGCTACCTGCTGTGCGAAATGCATCACGGGGTCGATGACGCAGCCAAACTCCAGCGCTTACAACACCTGAGCAAGGCCGCCGCAGTGCCGGTGGTCGCCTCGGGAGACGTGCACTACCACTGCGCCGAGCGAGCGTTGTTGCATGATTGTCTGTTGGCCACGCGGTTTGCCACGACCATAGACCAGATCGCCAGTGAGCGACTCGGCAATGCCCAGTATCACCTGCGACCGCTTGAGCGCGTGCGGCAGATGTACGCGTCGGCTCCCGAGATGATCGAGCGAACCACAGAAATCGCCTCCCGCATCGCTTTCTCTCTCGACCAACTGCGTTACGAATACCCGATCGAACTCGCACCAGTGGGTCAAACACCGCTGGCTTACCTCAAGCGTCTCACGTGGGACGGTGCCAAGCGGCGGTATCCACAAGGTGTACCCGATAAGGTTCTGCAATTGCTGCGGCATGAGATGGGCCTGATCGAAGAGATGAAATACGAGGCCTACTTTTTAACGGTGTGGGACATCGTGCGTTACGCGCGCAGCCGCGACATACTCTGCCAGGGGCGCGGCTCGGCAGCCAACAGCGTAGTTTGCTATTGTTTAGAGATCACGGCGGTCGACCCCAATCAGCTCGATCTGCTGTTCGAACGCTTCATCAGCCGCGAGCGCAACGAAGCGCCGGACATCGACGTTGATTTCGAGCACCAGCGGCGCGAAGAGGTTCTGCAGTACATTTACGACAAGTACGGCAGGCATCGCGCAGGCATGACGGCGACTGTCATTACGTACCGTATCAAATCGGCCATCCGCGACTGCGGCCGCGCGCTGGGTATCGCCCTGGATCGCATCGACGCGTTGAGCAAGCTGGTCGACTCGCGAGTGGGGCAAGCCACGTTGGCGGAGCGAGCTGCGGAGTGTGGCATCTCGCCCGATTCACAGTTAGGTAAACGATTTGTGTACCTAGTGGAACAAATCGTCGGGTTTCCTCGCCATCTGTCGCAACACGTCGGCGGGATGGTCATGACCCACGGCTGGCTGTGTGAACTCTGCCCGTTGGAAAACGCATCGATGGACGGCCGCACTGTCATCGAGTGGGACAAGGACGACTTGGATGAGCTGGGAATCCTGAAAGTCGATTGCCTGTCGCTGGGGATGCTCACCGCAATCCACCGCGCTCTAGACATGCTGAACGTGCATTACCAGCGACCGTTGACGCTGGCGAGCGTACCGGCCGAAGATTCAGCGGTGTACGACCTGATCTGCCGAGCGGACACGATCGGCGTCTTTCAA
>JBEBXX010000017.1:0-12280 GCA_040391435.1 Aureliella helgolandensis
GGAGGATAGCCCGCTGGTCGATTGGGATGCCACGTTCATGCGTCAAGCCTTCAGCCTAGCACAGCAGGCCATGGAGCAAGACGAAGTTCCGGTGGGGGCGGTGGTCACGCTGGGCCAGCGTGTGATCGGCGCGGGCTGGAATCAGCGCGAGGCCTTGCAGGATCCAACGGCCCATGCGGAGATGATCGCCATCACGCAGGCGGCCGCCTCGCTGGAGAGTTGGAGACTCGAGGGCTGCACGCTGTATGTGACGCTCGAGCCCTGCCCGATGTGCGCGGGTGCCTTGGTGCAGTCGCGCATCGCACGAGTTGTCTACGGAGCGCGCGATCCGAAAGCCGGCGCGGTCGATTCACTCTTCCGCCTGCTCGACGATGCGCGTCTGAATCATCGCGCGGAGGTGACCGGCGGAGTGCTCGCAGATCAATGCGGCAGTCTCCTCAGCCATTTTTTTCAAGAGAAACGCAAACAGGGGAAGAAATAGTTGATCTCGGAACTAAGCGACGAAGCACCAACCATCGATCCCAGCCTGCTAATCCGCTTGCGTCTCAAGGCGCATCGCGTCGAGCGGGCCTTTAGCGATAGGCCCGAGGCGCTGCCTGACGAAGCCATTCTGCCCTGCTTGAGCACCGAGCTGGCCGGACAGCCCAAGTTCGCTCAGGTGCGGTTGGCCGTCGGTAAAAATGCGCTATTCTTTCAAGCGGACGTGCAGGGTAAATCCAAATTGCCGTGGTGCCGCGAGTCGCGGCTAGAGGATAGCGACGGATTGCATGTATGGATCGACACACGCAATTCTCGCGAGATTCATCGGGCCACCAAGTTCTGCCATCGCTTCGGTTTTGCCCCCATGGGTCGCGGCCACAAGGCGGACCTGCCGTTTGTCGGCTGGGCTCCCATCAATCGCGCCCGCGAAAATCCGCCGCCACCGCCGGAGGATCAACTGGCGATTCGAGCCCGCGTCAGCGAGGGGCGGTATCGCTTGGTGGCCGCCCTGCATTTCGACGCCTTGTCGGGGCTCGACCTGGGCGATTTTCCAACGGTCGGTTTTTACTTCGCCGTGACCGATCGCGAGCTGGGTTGGCAGTCGCTGGCCCTGATGCCCGAACTACCCGTGGCTGAGAACCCGAGTCTGTGGGCTCAGTTGGTGCTCAAGTAGAGTTGGGTTGGGCAAATCGAGATTCTTCAACTATGCTAAGGGCCTGCCCGCGTTTGGCTGCGCCACTTTTCCTTCAAGCATCAATCGGTTTCCATGAGTCTATCGAAAGCTTTCTCTGCAGGTCGCTGCGTTCTGTCCTTTGAGCTGTTTCCTCCAAAAACCGATGCCGGTATGGCCGATTTGATGAAGTCGGTCGAAGAGCTGAATCTGCACCGCCCCGACTTTTTTACTTGCACCTACGGCGCGGGCGGATCCACTCGCGATCGCACTTTGACGATCACCGCGCAGATACGCTCCCAACTGCAGGTTCCCGTCGCGTCGCACTTGACCTGCGTGGGTTCAACTCAAGACCAACTGCGCGAGTATTTGCGCGCCGCCGAAGAGCGAGGGGTGGACTACATCGTGGCCCTGCGCGGCGATCCACCGCAGGGCGAAACGTCGTTTACAGCCGTCGATGGCGGACTGGGATATGCCAACGAACTCGTGAAGTTGATCCGCACCGAATTTCCACGGTTTGGCATCCTGGTGGCCGGCTATCCCGAGGTGCATCAGGAGGCCCGCGACGCACAGTTCGATATGGAAAACCTGGTGCGCAAGGTCGACGCGGGCTCCGATGTGATCGTCACTCAGTTGTTTTACGACAACGATGATTTCTTCCGTTTCCGCGATGCTTGTGAGGCCGCCGGTATTCGCGTGCCGATCGTCCCCGGACTGCTGCCGGTGTTGAGCCTCAAGCAGGTGCAGCGCATTGCAAATTTGTGCAAAGCCAAATTGCCTGCAGCGTTTGTTGCTAAGCTTGAAAAGAACGACGATGTCGATGCCCAGTTTGCGGCGGGTGTCGAGCATGCGCTTGAGCAGACGCAGGGCCTCATCGACGCCGGCGTACCCGGGCTCCACTTCTATGTGCTCAATAAGTCGACGGCTACCAACCAGATCCTGGCTGGCGTAACTGGGCTCAAGCGCTAGCGGCCCGCCGGCGAGGTGCCTTAAAGGGGTGCCTTAAAGCGGTGCCTAAAGGGGTGCCTTAAAGAGGTGCCTTAAAGGGGTGCCAGTGCGGTGCCAGAGAATGGATGCAGTACCCAAGGCCCGAGCCGTTGAGTGGGCTGTTCACTAACGCTAGAGAGCATGGCTTTGATCGAACCGATTCCAGAACTCGCTAGCGACGGCATGCAGTGGCTGCGCATTCCGCCGGAGGTGGATGTGTTGGTGACGCCGCGCGTGCTGCAGGTGCTCGATACACCCGCCATGCAACGCCTGCGTCAGATTTCTCAACTCGGGCTCGTCAGCCATGTCTATCCGGGTGCGGTTCACTCGCGGTTTGAGCACAGCCTGGGCGTGTATCGCAACGCTTACTTGGCGATGCGACATATGTTGGGCAGCGACCCACGGTTGGCCGCGAGTCTGACCGCTGGCGACGTCAAAGTTTTCATGCTAGCCGCCTTGTTGCACGACATCGGTCACTGGCCCTACTGCCACGCGATAGAAGACCTGCGGCTGGCGGATTTTCCGCGACACGAGGAGCTCGCTCGGTCGTTGATCTGCAGTTCGCCGGTGTCCGATTTGATCGCTGATCAGTGGGGCGTCGATCCGCACAGCGTGGCTGATTTGATCGCATCGACGCGTAGCGGAGGCGCTGAGCCATCGGTGCTGAGAAGCCTCTTAAGCGGTCCGGTGGATGTCGACAAGATGGACTACTTGCAGCGCGACAGCTTGCATGCAGGAGTCCCCTACGGCCGCAATTTCGATGTGAATCGCTTGTTGAGCAGCCTGTGCGTGGGCGCCGATGGACGATCGCTGGCGCTCACGGAAAAGGGGAAGACTGCGGCCGAGATGATGGTCTTTGCACGCTACGTGATGTTCAGTGAAGTGTACTGGCATCATGCGGTGCGAGCCGCCACGGCAATGCTGCAGCGCGCGGTGTACTACTTGCGAGACACGCTGCCCTATCAACAATGGGTCGCACTTACCGAGAGCGAATTTGCAAATCGGCTGGTAAGCAACGCTACCCAGCATCCGGCCGCGAGCTTCTTAGCGGAGAGTCTGTTCGGCCATCAGCGCGGGCTCTACAAGCGCTTGGCGCAGTACACGCTCTCCGATAGCCCCGACGTATTTGCTGCGGTGGCTCGCCGCCCCTACGCTGAGCTGGTTGAACTGAGCGGACGCTTGGCCGAGCAACTCAGCCAGCGCCTAGCCCGGCCGCTGCTGGCTCATGAAGTCCTGATCGACGCTCCGCCAGTTAAGCTCGAAGTTCAATTTAAAATCGACATTCGTCAAGACAGCAAACGGCATGCACAGGCTAGCGGCGCGACCGCTAGCTTCCAGCAACTGTCCAATGTCTCGCCCGTGGTGCGCGCGCTGGCCACCGATCAGTTCGATAACTTCGTAAAACGCGTTCGAATTTTCATCGCTCCTGGCCGCGCCGCCGATCTGCCACACTCGCCCGCTGAAGTGACCGAGGCACTGCTCTTGGTCGCCGATGATGTGTTATAATTTTGAGCAATACGCGCAGCGTGTCCCGCACTTGCGCAGCGTTTAACTCATGGTGTGGCGGAATTCATGGTTAGCAACAGCTTCGGTTTCCAGTCAGCAGTGCTGTCGTTGGTTCGCAGGCACGCGGCGATGGTTATGTGCCTGGTGTGTGGGATGGTCAGCTTGGGATGCCAACCCAAAACAGATCAGCCTGCGGCCGCGGATGCTCCGGCCTCCTCCACGCGGCCGGCCGTCTCGAATATTCCACTGCGAGTGTGGATAGCGGCACCGGTGACCGAAACGGAATTGATCCAGCGCCAGTGGATAGCCCAATCAGAACAGCCGCTTGAGTTGCGGTCATTGACTGTCGAGGAATTGTTAGCCCAGTCGAACTGCGAGTGCGATGTATTGGTTTATCCGGCTAGCTTGATCGGCGAACTGGTGCAGCGTGGCTGGATTGTGAAGCAGCCGCAAGGCGGCTCTCAAGTTGGCGAGACGGCTTCCAATGAGCAGCAGGAACTGAATGCGAATGCGGCTTGGCGAGCTCAAGGCACCTACGCAGACGAAGCGATGGGTCTCTCGTTGGGCTGCGCCGTGCCCGTCTTCGTCGCTAGTGCGGGGCTGGCCGAAGAGCACGACAGTTTGACTTGGAACGAATTGCTGTCGCGTTTGAAGCTCACGCCAACGGACTCTCCTAGTTTCTCCTTTGACAGCGACGCTGTTGACACGGAGGCAGTGGTCGATCGCTTTCTGAGTATCGTGGCCACTCTTTCGATGCGCGACCCGGGATACGGCATGCTGTTTGATTTGCAGTCGATGCAGTCCCGACTGAACGACGCCGAGTACATTCAAGCGGCGGAAATGCTCGCCGCCCTGGCCGGTCAAACCGACGGGCTCGAGGCGGTCATCGGTAGCCACTCCGCCGCTTGGGCTTGGGCCACGACGCGCGAGATAGCGGCGGTGGCGATCGCCGCCCCCATCCTGCTCGACGCCCAAGCCGCTGCCGTTGCTAGCGGTCGTATTGTCAAGCTGCAGGCCAAACCGCGGAGCCAGCCGGCGGCCGCTCCGCCCAGTTCAGGTGGTGCAGGTGCAGGTGTAGGTGCAGGTGCAAGCACGGTGCCGTCTAATTCGGTGGGCGATCGACCTCAGGTGGCGTGGTGGGGTGCCAGTGGCGGCCTATTAGCGTCGATGTCCAGCCGCTGTCGGCAGAGCGGCCAAGCCCAGGTGTGCCTTGAGTGGCTGCAAAGTACCAAGACGCGAACCGTCCTGTCCACGCTGATACCAGGCATCGAAGCGGGCGCGCCCAGTTCAGGCAATGAAGCCCTGAGTTGGCAAGCTCAGCGGCAACTGTCCCAGGACGTCAAAATAGCCGCGCTTTCGCTTGAGCCGCGTCTACCGCTGGCGCACGAGTATCGCCGAGCGCTGGCCGACGAATTGCAGCAATTCCTGTCAGGCAAAAAAAATTCTACTACAGCGATGCAAGACGCAGCCCGCCGCTGGAATGAGATTACGCAACAAGCTGGCGCAGCACAGCGACGCAACTACGAGCAGAGCTTGAATCTTTAATCGTGCCGCTAACCAGCAGGTCTGAGAAGTTAGAAAATGTGTGGTTAGAAAATGTGCGCGCGCGAGGTGCCGAGTGGCGGCCATCCTCGAGGGACAGAAGGCTCTCAATTCCCCTTGCCGACGACCTGGGGTGTCAGGCTGCCCACGATCATGCCGACCAGGCTGGCGGCCAAGCCGCACAACTGGGGCGGTACGATAAAGTCTGGTAGGCCAAACAGGACGTACAGCCAGACGCCCGTACCGGCCGCGATCGAGACCAGGGCTCCTTGGGTTGAAGCAGGGCGCCAGTAGACACCCATAGCCAATGGGATAAAGGCACCCACGAGCACGATGCTGTAGGCGCCTTGGACCATTTCGTACATGGTCGAGTTATTGCTCACCGCCTGCAGGGCTGCGCAGATGGCAAAGATGACCAGCACGATGCGCAGGGTGCCAAGCATATTCTTCTCGGTGATGGCCGGCACAAATGGGCGCATGACGTTCTCCACGAAGAGACTCGCCGGTGCCAGCAGAGTCCCGCTGGCGGTTGAGAGGATGGCCGATAGGAGTGCACCGAAGAAGATGACCTGAGCCCAGAAGGGCGTTTTGTCCAGAATCAACTTGGGCAAAATGCGCTGCATGTCGCGCTCATCGGCCGACTGGAAGATGTCTAGATAGCTGGGGTCGATGACGATGGCTGAGTAGGCGATGAACATCGGCACAAAGGCGAACAGGAAATAGAAGCCGCCGCCGAGCAGCGTGCCCCGCACGGCCGTGTCTTCGTCCTTAGCGCTGGTCACGCGCTGGAACACGTCCTGCTGCGGAATCGAGCCCAAAGCAGCAGTGACTAGGCCAGCGATGAACGTCAGCCACGGGCCGAGTCCACCACTGGGAAACAACTGCAAGCGGCCCGCGTCGCGAGCCGACTGGTACACCTTGGACACACCGCTGGATACGCTCCCATCGCTGCTGGCCATACTCGCCAGCAGCCAGGCGATGACCAGCAAGCCGACGATAATGACGATGGTTTGAATCATGTCTGTAAGGGCTACGGACCACATGCCACCCAACACCGTGTAGATCATCACGATCAGCGTGCCTATGACGATGCAGCGATTGAGCGTCATCCATTCGTAGCCTGCCCCCTGCCCTAGGACTGAGAGGACCAAGCCCAGCGCGGTCAGTTGAGCTGCGGCCCAGCCCAGGTACGACACCGCGATTACCAGCGAAGTGAAGACCTCCACGACTTTACCGTACCGCTTGTGGTAAAAGTCACCGATGGTCAGCAGGTCGAGACGATAGAAGGCGCGTGCAAAGAATACTGCTACTAGCACGAGGCACAGAGAGAACCCAAACGGATCTCCGGGGATGGCTTGCAGGCCGTCGCGAGCAAACGTCGCCGACACCGACAACACCGTCTCGGCACCGAACCACGTCGCAAAGACGCAAGTGAAGTTCATATACAGCGGCAGCGATCTACCCGCCACCATAAAATCTTTGGCACCTTGCACGCGGCGCGACGCCACTAGGCCGATGGCTATGGTGAAAAGCAGATATCCGAAGACGGCGGCTGTAAGCATTCGGGGATTCGCTAGCTTGAGGGAGGTTCAGGCCACAGGAATTTGGCAAAAGATAGCTCGATTGTTCGGCAACGCAATAGCATTTTGGCGTTATGGTGCCGTTCGCGTGGCGCACTGGAGAACTCCAGGAAATCGCGCCAGGCTGGGGGGTAGCAGCGAGCTGCTAAGAAACCTAGGCAAACCGCCTGGAAATGACTGTCCTAGTTATAGCGATCGGGACGATAAAACCGGGGGACGTCGCGTCGTCACCGCGTCAGCGGCTTCAAAAAAGACCCAGGTCGGAAGCCCACATCATCCATCTCCTGCCAGCCTAAGAAGACGCCATGAGTGAAATTGTCCGCCTTTGTTTGGTACTCCACAACCATCAGCCAATTGGCAATTTCGACGGAGTCATTGAGCAGGCTTATCAAGACAGCTACCTGCCCTTTCTGGACGTTTTCGAAGACTACGAGGCGCTGAAGATCTCGTTGCACACCTCGGGGCCACTCATGCTGTGGCTGGTCCAGAACCACCCGCAGTATGTGCAGCGGCTGAAGACGCTGGTAGCGGCTGGGCGCGTCGAGATTTTGGGGGGACCGTTCTACGAGCCGATCTTGACGATGCTCCCCAGCCGCGATCGCATCGGCCAAATCCGCGCCTACTCGCAGTATTTGGATGAACTCTTCGACACTCGCGTGCGCGGGATGTGGATGCCCGAACGAGTATGGGAGAGCTCGCTGACCAGTGACATCTATAAAGCGGGCATTGCTTACACCGTCCTCGATGACTTCCATTTCAAGGCGGCGGGTTGGAGCGAAGAGCAGTTGATGGGCAGCTTCTTGACCGAAGAGGATGGTCGGCTGCTGCGAATTTTTCCGGGGAGCGAACTACTGCGTTACCTGCTGCCGTTCGCTGCGCCGCATGAGACCATCGATTACGCGCGACAAGTCGCACAAAATCACCCAGGCGCGACGCTGGTCTTCGGCGATGATGGAGAGAAATTCGGAACGTGGCCCGATACCAAAGCGCACGTCTATGACCGCGGCTGGCTGAGAGCCTTCTTCGATCTGTTAGTCGAGAATCAGCAGTGGTTGCACACCCGTACGCTAGACCAAGCCACTCGCGAACAGGCGCCGCTGGGCAAGGTCTATCTGCCGGAGTGCAGCTACCGAGAGATGACCGAGTGGGCCCTGCCGGCCGCGCGTCAGGAGGTGCATAACGACGTGCTACACGAACTGCATCAGCACCCGCGTTGGGAAGAGATCTCGCAATTCTTCCGCGGCGGCAACTGGCGCAATTTCAAAGTGCGCTATACCGAAACCAATGAAATGTACACGCGCATGATGCAGGTCAGCCGCCGTTTGGAAGCGGCCCGGCGCACCAGCGGCGATGGCGAGCTGTTGGGGGAGATCGAAGACCACCTGTACCGCGGTCAGTGCAACTGCACCTACTGGCACGGGGCGTTTGGCGGTGTGTACTTGCCTCACCTGCGAAATGCTATCTTTAGCGAACTTATCGCCGCAGACAATAAGCTGGACTATCTGGAACATGGGCGCAAAAGTTGGGCCGAGGCGGTCAGCGAAGACTTCAACTTCGATTCCCGACCCGAGGTGCGGCTGGCTAACGAGCAACTGATTGCCTACGTCGCTCCCGCTCAGGGTGGGATGATGTATGAGCTGGATGTGCGGGCCATCCGCCACAACTTGCTAGCCACCATGCAGCGGCGTCCTGAAGCCTATCACCGCAAGGTTTTGCAGGGGAGCGTCGATTCCGACGCCGAGGTCGCTAGTATTCATGATCGCGTGGTGTTCAAGCAGGCTGGATTAGAAAAGCGTCTGCAGTACGACCAGTTTCCACGCAAGAGCTTCCTCGAGCACTTCTATGACAACGATGTCTCGCGCGAAGCAGTAGCAGCCGGCACCGCGCTGGAACGTGGCGACTTTGTAGCCCAGCCGTTTGAGGCCAAACTGCGCCGCGCCGCCAGCAAGGTGCAATTGCAACTTAGCCGCGACGGCAACGCGTGGGGCATTCCCATTCGCCTGACCAAAGCGATCACCATGGAAGCCGGCCAGTCGACTTTGCAGATGGTCTATCTGCTGGAAGGACTGCCACGCAACCGACAATTGCACTTAGCTCTAGAATGGAATTTCGCGGGGATGCCTTCGGGGGCAGGAGATCGCTACTTCTACGATGCCCATGCGCAATCGCTAGGACATCTCGGGACGCAGCTCGACTTGCGCGAAACGCAGCATCTGGGGTTGATCGATCAATGGCAGGGGCTCGACGTGCTGATCGGCCTGAGCCGGCCGGCAGGGCTGTGGACCTTTCCGATCGAGACGGTAAGCCAAAGCGAAGCCGGTTTTGAGCTAGTGCACCAATCAGTGTGCGTCATGCCTCACTGGTTGGTCGAGGGAGATCATGAGGGGAAATGGTCGGTGCAGATGCAGGTCCGCATTGCAGCCAGCAACCAACCGTGTGTGCTGGCCGAGCAGGTAATCCAGTCGATGGTCTTGGCCCACTAGGGCCCACCACCGTGCTCACCGTAGCCACCTCCCATACCGCCGCCGTAGCCCGAGGCGCTCGCTCCCGTGCGTTGGGACGCCTCATGCTCGTCGGCGAAAGTGTACATGCGATACAGGAATGTGTCGTCGAACTCGTTGGTCACGCTCACACTACCATCGCGGTTGAGGATCAACATCTCGCCGATGTCCTTGAGCGGATCATCGCGAGTGTCGCCAGCCAGCGGTTTGCCGCCGCGAATGTCTACGATGGTGGCCCGAGCATCGATGGCTTGGCCCTTCTTGATCTTGACGATGCGCGTGCTGGGAACGATCAGCTCAACGTCGGCTCTATCGGCCAGCACCGAACCGCGGCGAACTTCCTCTTTCACTGCGTAGCGCGCGCCGGTTTTGCCATCCATGGTAGTTGCCACCACGTTGCCGATTGGTTCGCTGGTAGTCAACACGAAGGTCTTGCCCTCGGATTCGAAGGCCCTAGGGCCGTCAAAAGTGACATCGCCAACAAGCACTTCAATAGGAATGTCCACGCGGGCTGGCGGGCTGGGTTGGCTCCAGTCCGTGTAGCGCAGACTGCGCATAGCGGTGGGGTCGTTCTTGATGGCCGCATCATCTTTGACGATGAGTGGTGCTACTCGCGCCCAGACTTCATCTTTGAGCGTATTGGGTGCCGGTCGCGGGAGCATGCGGTTTTCGGGATAGTTCGGGTCACGCATCACGACACGGATACGGTAGCGGAAGACCTTGGCGTAGTCAGCCGGGTTGAGCATGTCGTAGCAGCGCACCATTTTGAACTCCGGTTGCATGGCCGCTGACATTCCGCCACCCATCATACCGCCGCCCATCATGCCGCCACCCATCATGCCGCCACCCATCATGCTGGCGTCGCCATAGCCGCCGCCGTAGCCGCCGGCCATAGCGTCGCCGTAGCCGCCAGCGCCCATGGCGTCATAACCACCCATGCCACCGGCGTAGCCCCCTCCGCCCATGGCATCATAGCCCCCTCCGGCCATACCACCAGAATATCCAGCTCCACCCATGGCATCCTCACCATAGCCGCCGCCCATCATACCGCCGCCCATCATGCCGCCAGCGCCCATCGCGCCGCCACGAGCGTTACCACCGCGTGCGCCAGGCAAGACGGTGCTTTCTTTAGGCTGGAAATCCATGCGCCGCGGCCGTTGCACCATGGAGCTGCGCGCATCCCAGACCCAATTGACGGCCGGGTGTTTGCTAAACATACGGTAGTCGCGCACTAGAAGTGGCGGGATAGGCATCGTCAGACCACGGTCGTACGAACGGCGATCGATAACTTCAGGCACTGGGCGGGCCAAGGGAGGATGTACGGCCCACTTCTGAGTAATTGGCAGATTGGACTGGGCCAACCCGTCGCTGACCTTTGCCCATTCTTGCTCCTGAATAGCCCGCGTGGGCTCACCAGTCACCTCGACCCGCTGCAGCTCAAACGACATGTAATAGGGCAAGTCGCGTTGTGGGACAAAGCTACCGCTCTCTTGGAACTGAGCTAGAAACTCCTCCACCATTTTGCGATGCGGGACAACGCCTGTGATAGCGTTGAACACAACTGCTTTGGAGCTGATTTTGTATTTGGGACCACGATCCTTATTGCGATCTTTTAAGCCATCGCGAATGGTTGGTCCGGTGGAACCTGTGCCACCGCCGGGCCCCATCATGCCGGGACCCATTCCGCCCATCATGGAACTGGGGCCGCCCATGCCTTCCATGCCTGCCATGCCGCCAGCACCTCCCGCGGTACCGAATATCGCGCCTAGGTTGTAATCTGGACTGAGGAAACGGAACTGTTTCTGTGTGCCAGTGGTGCCCATCATGCTACCGGGAGCGCCCATCATGTCGGCTTCATTTCCGTACTCGCCACCTCCAGGACCCATCGAGGCGGCGTCGCCACGGCCACCACGGCGAGTTCGACCCGTGTCTCTTCCACGCTGTTTGGCGCGAATCGGTTCAGCGTCCTCCAGGTCTTCGTAGGCGTCCACTTCGTCTCGGGGGACCTCAACCGCAATCGCGCCATTGATTGTGGTCACGACCAATTGCTCCGGTGGAAAGATAGCGGGATCGCCCCGCTTTTCGAATACGCCCAGGGGTTTCGGATCCCACACGGCGCTAGCGTAGGTGCCAGGGTCGGTCGGACGACGCGCTTCGGCGGCACGATTGGCGAAATCGTGTTCGACGTTGCGCTCGGGATCTGCTGAGATCTGCTCCCAATGATCCTGGCTGATCTTGGTCAGCAGATCTTTGGCATCGCGTTCCAGTTGTTCAGGGGCCGCTGCGGTGTCATAACCTGGCGTTGAGAAGCCTGCATAAACCAAGTAAGCCACCGCTGCTAAGCAGCCGGCCATGATCAGCTTTTCAATATGTGCGGCGAAAAAACCGGGGCCGCCCTTAGCCAGAGTGTTCTTGCGCTTAGGCGACTTGGCTTTGGCAGCGGTGGCAACTTTCGGAGCTTTGGCCGGCTTGGGTGCCTTAGCTGCTTTCTCAGCTTTGGCCGGCTTAGCAGGTTTTTCCACTTTCGCCGGCTTGCCTTTTCCGCCCGCTTTCGCGGCAGCGCTCTTGTCGGCGGCTGCCGATGTATCCGCAGCATCGCCCATGGCAGACCCATCTTTGTCTTTTTTCTTGCCGAACATCGCTACTTCTCCCTGATGACAGACCGGCTACCGGTCGCAAACGCCGCTTTAAACTTCATTATAACACTAGTGGAACCATTGCTATAGTTCCTTGGCGTAAAACCCGCCGTTAATACCCTCATCTGTCGGACGCTCAGGACTCTACGCCCGCCCAGGCCTTGCTCACTCAACACAAGCAGGCGCTTTGGCTCGGAGCACGCAGCCTGCTACTGGTTAGGCCCAGGTGCGGGGCCCGCCGGCTGGGCGCCAGTTGCGGGGCCGGCATTTGCATTGGGTGCCACGTTAGGATTCTGCCCTGCGTTAGGATTCTGCCCCGCGTTGGGATTTTGTCCCATGTTGGGATTCTGTCCTGCATTGGGATTCTGCCCTGCGTTG
>JBEBXX010000018.1:0-12163 GCA_040391435.1 Aureliella helgolandensis
GGGGACCGGTCCACGAGGAACGATTACCGGGATCTATACAGTATTGGTCGAAGGGGATGATACCAACGAGCCCATTAGCGACACTCTGCGCGGCTTGCTGGATGGCCACTTCGTGCTGTCGCGCAACATAGCCCACCGCGGGCGTTATCCGGCTATCGATGTGCTCAGTTCGCTGAGTCGACTGCAGAGTCACTTGGCCGATAAACAACAGCTCCAGTCAGCCACCACCGTGCGCAATTTAATCTCGGTCTACCGCGACAATGAAGATCTCATTTCTATCGGTGCCTATCAACGCGGTTCCAGTCCGGAGATCGATCGAGCCATTGCCATGCAACCGGAAATCGACAGATTCCTCAGCCAGCATGCGCGCGACGTAGCGCCCTGGCAGACCAGCCTGGCTGCGCACAATCAATTGGCCGCTCAGACTTTGGGTTGGTACTAAATGTCGCGCTATAAATTCCGCCTGAAAAATTTTGTTACTCAGCGCGAGCGCGAGCGCGATGCGGCGGCGGGCTCCTATAAGGAAGCCTTGGCAGCCAAGGCAAAATTGGAAGGGCAGGTAGAAGACTTGCTGCGCGAGCATGCGCAGCAGAGGCCCATCCAATCGGCCTCGAATCTAGGGCACATCAACACCCAGCGACTGATTGAATCGCAACGCTATCAACTGCATTTATTGCAGGAGGTCGCCGATCTGCGCGGGAAGATCTCGCTGATTGACGGCGAGTGCGAGAAGCGGCGTTTGAAATTGGTTAGCCGTGAGCAGGCGCTCAAGTCGCTCGAGAAGCTGCGCGATAAACAGCAGGCTGAGCAGACGTCGCGAGATAGTCAGCGCGAGCAGATTGCGCTGGACCAATGGTCTAGTATCAAGTATTGGAGTGCATCACAATCGCTTTAACTGTGGAGACTCCCCATGCGTTTGCTCGTTAAACTCTTCGTCGCCTTTTGCGTGGGAACCGTTCTGGCCCAGGGCATCATCTTGGCGATGGCCGCAGCGCGTGGCAATTTAAATAAGCTGACGGTGCTCAAGGCGGTGGCGCTGCTCAACGGAGTCGACATTACGGGCGACCAGTTGCACAAAATGCTGGACCAATCTCAGCAGCCGATCGAGCCGACCTACGAGGAGGTCGAGACGGAGCGGGCGAGCCAAAGCAAGAGTATGGACATGCGTGAACGTTCGATCATGCAATATAAACGCCAGGTCGAGGAGTTGTTAACTGAGCACAAAGTCGTCATCGCAGACTTCGATCGTCGCAAGGACGACTTCTATGCCTTTCTGGAAACCACGCAATCGAATCTGGCCAATGAGAGCCTTAAGGAGGTGCAGCGGACGCTGGAGTCTCTCACGCCTGAGCTAGCCAAGGAGCAGCTCAAACAGTTTTTGAAAGACGATAAGATGGACGACGTAGTGGCCATCGTCAAAGGCATGCCTTTAGACAAACGCAAGAAGGTCTTGGGTGAATTTGCTTCAGACGAAGAGATTATCCAACTTAACGAGATTCTCAGCACACTTCGGCGAGGCGACCCGGAAGCCAAATTAATCGAAAAGGCACGAGCGGAAAACGCATTCGACTAGACTCCCCCACCCACCCGGGCCGATAGTGAGATGGTAAGCAGGTCGGATCGAGACCTCGGAGCACTTTCTATTAGCGTAGTCGACGCTTTAGATAGCCCTTGGAGCCGTCATTCGCCGCAACGTCAGCATGTGCTTAAGACACACCGCTGGCAAGCGCCAAGACGGCCTCTGTATCGAGAGCTATTCGGTCACTCTGCTTAGACGCGTTGGTTTTTCCAGAGTCCGGGGGGACGTTATGGATGGGGCAATACCAGCGTTGGGTGCCGATTCAATGCGGTGGCTGACGTCTGTAGCGACTTTCAACACCGGCAATAGCGCGCATTCGCTGCAAGCGGGTCTGTTTGAGCAACTGCTCAATGCACCGCCGCAGCGATTCGATCGGCAGTCGACGTCGTCTGACGCGAGCCAGGCTAGCTACGCACTGGATACGGCACCGCGGCGCGACAGCGAAACGCTATCGTCAAGCACGACGCGCGCCAACCATCGCGACGATCGGCAGGACCAGCAGGCAGAGGATGAAGACCAGTCCGAGGGGGCAAGTGGAACTGCGCAGCCCCTCGCGACGCTCCCCGTACCTGCGCTGGCGGATGGCGCGGCTGCCGATGAGACCGCCGCTGACCTAGCTCGCGCTGGGAAGAACCTAGAAACGGCTGACCAGGACACGGCGTCTTCGGACGCCTCCGACGGGGCAAGTCGCGCGGCAGTCGCTGGCGGTGAACAGCCTGAGGCATTAAACCCAGGAGCGCCGAGTCAAGGAGAATTGTCTGCTGAGTCGTCCAGCGCAGTGGCTGACCGGGCAGGGGATCAAACACATGCGCTTCAAGACGGCGCTGCCAAAGTCGATTCAACCGATTCAGTCGCTCAGGTGCCGGCAGATGCCAGTAGAGCGGATGTCCGTAGAGCGGCCTCTGGCGCAACTGAGTCGGTAGACTCCGTTAGTGGAGCGTCAGCCGCACGTAGCGACCGCGGCCAATTGGACAATGTCGGCGAAGACGCCGGCGCGACCAATGCAGCCCACAAGGTCGACGCACAGGAGGATACCCAGGTTGCCACGCTCGATGCAACTAGCAGCGCTGCGGAAGTGGAGCAGGCTAGTTTGAGGGGCGACAATGAACAATTGGGGAATGCCAATCAGCGGGCCCAGGCTGAAGGGCAAGCTGCGTCGGCGGGAGAGCAAAGTCAAGCCCGCGATCAAGTGGAAGATGCATCGGCACGCGGTGGTAAGTCACGCGACAATCGTCGCGAGAAATGGTTCCAACGCGATGTGAGCTCATCTGGTGCGGCCGAGAGCAAGTCTGACCATCAGGCACTTGACGTCCAGTCCGCGACTACTGCGCAGAAATTCGCCGACGCTGGCCGTATGCAAAGTGGTACCATGGAGGCGGGCATGGCAGCAGGCATGGCTGCAGACAACGGCGAAGGTTCTACAGGCGGAGCGTCTGCCGGCCAGAGCGCAACTGGAGCAATGTTGCCGGACACCATTGCGGCACCGCAGCCGACTGCGGCAACTGCTTCGTCGATGACTTCCGACTCGCGGCTAATGGCGTCTGAGAGTCCAGGTAGTGCTCTGCAGGGCGGCGACAGGCAGTTGGCTCAGAACTCAGTCGTGGAGGCAGTCGAGACATCCTCCGGCCAGCCCAGCTCGCAGCGGGCTGATGCCAAGCCGGGTATGCCGGACGCTCAGCGACCCGATGTGTTGACACATGCAGAGCGCGTGAGATTGGTACAGCGCGTTTCGCGCAGCTTTGCGCGACTCGGTCCGATGGGCGGGCAGATTAGCCTTAAGCTCCATCCACCGCAGCTTGGGGCGTTGAACGTTCAGGTGCGTTTGGAGGGAAGGTCGATGACCGCCAAGCTGACGACCGAATCGGGGGCGGCCCGCGATGCGATCATGGAGAGCCTGCCGGTGCTGCGGACGCGCTTGGCCGAGCAGGGCTTTGAAATTAATTCGTTTCAAGTTGACGTAGCGGACAATCCGGCAGATGTGTCTAGCCAGGATCGTTCGCCGGGCCATTCGCAGGCGGGCTCTGATGATCTGGGCGGCCGAGAAAATCGGCAAGCAGGGCAGGGGACTGACTATCGGCGGCTGGCTGTTCAGCGACAGCGCGGGGGAGATCAGGGAATAGAGAGCACTTTGGCGCCGAGTGCGGCGACTTGGGAGCTGCCACGAGGGGTGGATGTGGAAGCTTAGCTCAGCCCCTCACCCCCCAACCCCCTCTCCCCGAGTACAGGGCGAGGGGGAGACCAAGTCAAATGCGCGTAAGTCATCGAGGACAGGGCGAGGACATGGCGCGGGGGAAACTAGGTCAAATGCGGTGGAGACGAGTTTGAATGTCTCTTGACCCGCTGACTGCTTACCCACTATTGGTTTAGGCTTCCCCACAGTTCTCGTTTTCAGGAAGACCGAGCGATGACAAGTATTCCCGGCGCAGGAAGTTCCGCAGGCACATCCGCTGCGGGTGCAGCTCAGAAGACCAAGGGCAATGCGATTTCCGATGTCGACATCGATCAGTTTCTCGGTCTGTTGATTACTGAAATGCAGAATCAAGATCCGATGTCCCCCATGGACAATGCGCAGATGCTGACTCAGTTGAGCCAGATTCGCGAGATCGGATCCACCAATCAATTGACCTCGACATTGACCACGCTGGCTATCGGTCAGGAGTTGACCATGGCCAGCTCGATGATTGGCAAAACGGTCAAGGCGCTGGACAATAATGCCAAGGAAGTGGAGGGGCCTGTGGGACGAGTGTCAGTGCAAACGGATGCTGATGATCCGAATAAACGCAAAGTATCGGTACATATTGGAGACTCGGTAGTCGATATCAAGAATATTCGTGAAATCGTCGAACCGAAAGAGGGCGGCTAGCATTGTGTTGCGTTCACTTAAAAGAACGCACCGCGACAGTCGCCTCGACCCCAACATAACGAGGTAACTGCGATGGGTCTTGCATCGTCACTCAGCACAGCGCTAACCGGGCTCAATGCGGCTGAGAAACAGATCGATGTGCTGGGTAACAACCTCGCCAACTCGCAGACCGTGGGCTTCAAATCTTCTGAAGTGGTGTTTGCCACTCAGTTTCTGCAAACCATGTCTCTGGGCGCCTCCCCGACGGCCGACAATGGCGGCACCAACCCGCGTCAAACGGGCCTCGGCGTGCGCGTGGCCGGTGTCTCGCCCAATTTCTCGCAGGGGACAGTTGAGATCAGCTCCAGCCCTTCGGATCTGGCCATTCAAGGCGACGGCTTGTTTATCGTGGAAGGGGCCGAGCGCGAGCAGCTATACACTCGCGCGGGGATTTTCAAACTCAACAGCGCCAACGAACTGGTCACGCCGACGGGCAATCGCTTGATGGGCTTTGGCATCGACTCGCAGTACCACATTCAGTCGACACAATTGGTGCCGATGAAGATTCCGCTGGGAAGTGAAGCGGTAGCGCAAGCCACTAAGAATGTCACCATGGAGGGGACGCTGACGCCCAACGGTGATATTGCAGACACGGCGGAAGTCATCCAAAGCGTGGTGTTGGGCTCAGACGCAATTCCTCGTCCGGACTCTAGCGGGATTAGGCTCACGGCGGGCGCTACTGCCAGTACGGCGGGCGTCAGCGTGGCGCACAACCAAGGTTCCGGTTCGTTGATCGAAGGTGCCGTCTATCAATACCGATTCGCATTTGTCGATGCTGCCGGTCAAGAGAGTGTCCCTAGTGCAGCGCTGTCGATCACCGTTCCACCGGGAAATGGGCTGCCCGATAACGAGATTCAGTTGACCAATCTTCCGACGGCACCGGGCGAGTATTCTCAGTTGCGGATCTACCGCACCGACGCCGATGGCAGCGAATTCTTCCAGCAGGCGACCGTGCCAACCGGAGGGACTTACAACGATACCGGAGCTGCGATCGCTGGACCGGAACTCGATGCGGGCGTGCTCAACGGCAACTACTCGTACATGGTTACCTATCACCGCGCCGGCGAAGCCGAGACCAAACCCTCAGTGATGGTCGGACCGCAGAACATCGTCGGTGGGCGCATTCACTTAACCAACCTGCCGTCGCCACCGCCGCCCCCGCCCGGCGGCGGTTTTCCGGCCTACGATACGGTTCGCATTTATCGCAATACGGCCACCGACCAAAACTCCTTCTATTTGGTCGACTCGCTCACACCTGGCCAGGACTACACCGATTCGAAGACCGACGCAGAAATTTCGAATTTGGCTACGCCGGGTAACAAGATGGTCGACCTAGATGGACCTACGATCAACAGCAATACGCTGTTGGTCAACGTGACTCGGCGCGATGGCTTTGAGTATGCTAATCCATTCAATGTGGGACAGCTTTCGTTCGAAGCGCGCAAGGGTGGGCGCACTCTACAGGCCAAGGAGTTCACCATTACGGCTACCACAACGGTGCAGGATTTGGTGAGTTTTATGGAGAGCTCGATGGGTATTCAGACGCTGACCAGCGATGCAGCCCATCCCATACCCGCTTCGAAGAACACCATTCCGGGTGAAGGTGGGATGCTCAGCGCGGGTGCCTACATCCGCAATGGACAGATCCGCTTTGTGTCTAACAATGGTGTCGACAACGCGGTCGAGATCGACTTGACCAGCTTCCGCATCACGGACACTCAGGGAATCGTCAGCGTACCCAACTTGGCATTCGGCAGCGTGCAGGATGCCAAGGGGCAGAGTGCAGTCGCAGATTTTGTGGCTTACGACTCGCTGGGCCAGCCGATTCGAAGCCGCGTGACCGCCGTGCTGGAAAGCCGCACCGACTCGGCCACGACCTATCGCTGGTATGCGGATTCTGCGGATAATGCGCCGCGCGTAGGCTCTGGAATCTCTGTCGGCAGCGGCTTGCTTACCTTCGACGGCAATGGAAATTTTATTTCTGCGACCAATACCAAGGTAGCCGTCGATCGCTACGACACGCCGAGCGTATCGCCGATGCAGTTTGACCTAGATTTCTCGTCGATGTCTGGATTGGCTACGGCCAAAGCTACCATGGCCGCAGCGCGACAGGATGGTTCGCCGCCCGGATCGTTGACTAGCTACGTGATTGGCGAGGACGGGACGGTCCGCGGCGTGTTTAGCAATGGTATCTCCCGCGACCTCGGGCAGATCCGCTTGGCGCGCTTTACCAACCCCGAGGGGCTCGAGCAACGCGGGCAGAACTTATACGCGCAGGGCGTCAATACGGGACTACCGATCCAAGGCAGTCCAGGGGAGAACGGGATCGGATCGGTCGTCTCCGGGGCGCTGGAATTGTCCAACACCGACATCGGCCAAGACCTGGTGACGCTCGTGCTTGCATCGACTCAGTATCGCAGCAATTCTCGCGTAATCACCGCTACTCAGCAGTTGTTTGACGAGCTACTGAACCTGCGGCGCTAGTGGTTAGCCCTTTGGGCATGATCGGCGAGAGCCAGTTGGATTGCAGCGACCACGCCCATTGGTTTTACTGAGAAGACTTTGAGCGCTGCGGAATCATTGACCACCGTCGGATTTCGCAGGCCTTCGATCAAGTGGCGCCCCACCTCTGCTGTAGCGGGAGTCACTAGCCCCAGCCACAAACCGGAGAGATAGGGCGTCAGCACGGGCACGGAAATCAACCAGCGTCGGAGTCCCTGTTGCCGTGCGTACTCAGCGATTAGCTCGCCGTAGCTAACGACATCGCTGCCTCCGATTTCAAATGTGCGACTGGGGCCCGGTGGCAGGTATAGCGCCTGCACGAGATATTGCAGCAGGTCGTCCACTGCGATGGGCTGCGTCGGCGTGCCTAGCCAGCGCGGGCAGATCATGACCGGCAGTCGATTGGTCAGCGCGCGGATCATTTCAAAGGACAGGCTTCCACTTCCCAACACGGCTGAGGCGCGCAATTCGATTGTCTCCACACCGCTATCGCGCAGCACTCGACCGACTTCGTGACGACTGCGCAGGTGCGGCGAGAGCTTGGCGTCGCTCTCCTCGCCCAGGCCGCCCAGATAGATGATTCGACGCACGCCGGCCTGCTTAGCTGCTTGGCCAAAATTGCCGGCCGCCTGTCGATCGGTTTCTTCAAAGTCCTCCTTGGAACCCATCGAGTGCACGAGGTAATAGGCGGTAGAAATCCCGCGCATGGCGTGGTTCAGCGAGGAGGGATCCAACACATTGCCCTGCACGACCTCGGTCGACTCGGCCAGGCCAGTCAATTCGGCTGGCTTGCGGCTCAGGCAGCGAATTCGCGTTTGCGTAGCCTCTAGCCGCTGCCGCAGTAGACCGCCCACGTAGCCCGTCGCCCCAGTCAGCAGTACCTGATCGCTGGGAGTCCTAGTGTCCTCGGAATATGACATAATCGACCAAGATGGTGTGGACTTGAGTTTCGCCGTCGTCGAGCTAGCTGGCGATTAGTCGTCGAGCTAGCTAGCGATTGTTTGTGAGAGATTGAGGTTCGTAGTTATAGCATGTTTGTTTTACGCAAACCAAATCCGCGCTCTATCCTCCAAGTGCTCGAGGCTCAATCGTCGGCGAGTTTTAGCTATGCCGAGGTAGGGGCCACTCGTGGCAAATTGCCTGTTGGCTATACCGTACACCACACACGTAGGAAGCTCGGCCAGGGCGCAGTGGATTTCGTCTGTGCCTGCGACGCGCTGCAGGCGATGCAGCAATTCCAATTGCGCTGGGTCGATCTCTGGCCGCGTGACGTCCACATAGCGCCTGGCGTGCAGATAGCCATCTTGGGGCGGGCCATGGGGCTGTGGTGGCTCAACGTCTGCCGCATCGCTTATACGATTGACGAGCGCAGTAGCCAGCGGCGGTTTGGGTATGCGCACGGCACTTTGCCGCACCATGTGGCGCGTGGTGAAGAGCGTTTCCAAATCGACATGGACGCCGATGAATCGGTATGGCTAGATATTCTGGCGTTTTCTCGGCCTAACACTGTCCTAGCGCGCTTGGGCTACCCTGTGCTACGCCGATCGCAGAGGAGGTTTGGCATCGCAGCCGCAGATAAACTTCAGCAGCTTGTCCTTCGAAGGGCTGTGGGGCAGCGAAATTTGTAAGGCATTGTAAATCTTACAAGTCAAATTTTCAAAAGCAGGCTGCGACTGACTTACTAGGTTGCCTAGGCCTCCTAGACCCATCGGATCTCAGCTCGCGAGCGCGAAATTGCTTCGAGAGTCGGTTTGGCACGCTGAGTGCTTTACTTGAAACCTTCAGTGGCGAGACAACACCGAGGCCCATTGCGGAGCTAGGTACACCGAGGCCCATTGCGGAGCTAGGTTGCCACACTCAACTGTCGATCGCATTCCATGAATGCGCTCGTTGTTGGACTTGAGAGGGTTGGACTTGAGTGATTTAGATCTGAGCGATTTAAATCGGAGAGAGGTAGACCACAGGGAAGAGGACTACAGGAAATAACTCGACGAGCCGGTATAATTTTCGCCGGTAGTCGAGCTGTCGCGACTGGAAGCGGGCGAGGTTGGGTAGCAGATCGGTGCCGCCCATAACGGGCTCGCGATTGAATTCGATGGATTTCGATTCGATGTGATTCGGCGCGACGCGAACATGGATGCCCCCGTGACCTTAGAGGCACAGTCGTCGATGGGTGACGACACACAATTTAGCTGCTTGCAGCCTAGGCCCGCTTTTCACGGTAGGAAAGGGTCCGCTTGGGTAAGCCATCCATCGCGAGGGCTTCCCAAGCGGGCCCTTTTTCGTTTTTGCTTGGCCCACCTTTCCGGCTCGGTTAGATCATCAGCAGGCCGCTCGGCTAGATCATCTGCAGCCCGCTGGGCCCGAAAAAAGTGGGGGCCGACAAGGTGAGTGGAAAAGCTGGGCCACGGCACCTATCTGCTCCCGCCGAGTGGCTCGCTAAGCGCATGCTAACTGCGGGAAAAAATTTTGCTATCATAGGTCGCTTCTGGCTGCGGAACGCCGTAGATTCCAGCCGACTTCTTTAGCTCTTTCGTTGGCCACACCGCTTATGTCCCAACCCATACATGCGCCCAGAGCCGCCTCTACCGCTTGGTGGAAGCACTTGAATAGTTATCACTGGTTCGTTTTCACCATGGCTTCGCTAGCGTGGCTGTTCGACTGTTTGGACCAGCAGATTTTTATTCTGTTTCGCAACGATGCGTTGGAGACGCTGTTGCCAGCAGGCTGGGACGTCAAGGCTTACGGTGGCTACGCCACGTCGATCTTCGTTGCGGGTTGGGCGACGGGGGGCTTGATTTTTGGGTCGCTCGGAGATCGCTTTGGCCGCGCTAGGACCCTCACGCTGACCGTCCTGCTGTACTCGGTGTTCACCGGCCTGACGGCGTTGTCTAGTTCGTGGTTCGATTTCGCCATGTATCGCTTTATCACGGGGTTGGGGGTTGGGGGAGTGTTTGGCCTAGCGGTGGCGTTGATCGCCGATACGCTGCCGGACGAAGCGCGACCCGGCGCGCTGGGCATGCTGCAGGCCCTATCGGCAGTGGGCAACATCACGGCTGGGTTGATCAGCATGTGGATGAGTAACCTCATCCAGAGTGGCACGAGCTCGGTGACTCACGATACGGCCTGGAAGTATGCCTTCATGATCGGCGCGGTGCCGGCCTTTCTGTGCGTGTTCATCCAGTGGCGGATGAAGGAGCCCGAGAAATGGGTTAAAGCTAAAGAGGCGGGCAAATTGACCGGCGTTAAGTTCGGTTCTTACGTATCGCTGCTGGGCCCCGGGCGTTGGCGCAAGCCAGCCTTGCTGGGGATGCTGCTGTGCATTGCGGGAGTCATCGGCCTGTGGGGCATCGGCTTTTTTGCACCGGAATTAGTTGGCGATGTGATTGCCACATCGGTTCGCGCCGAGGCGCTCAAAGGAGCGGAGATGCTCTCACCGGAGCAGCTCGAGCAGCGCATTTCCAGCCAATCGGCCTACTACAAGGGGCTCAACGGGATCGTGCAAAACATCGGCGCGTTTTTCGGCATGTTGGCCTTCACTTGGTTGGCCCAGCGGGCTGGCCGAAAGCCGGCTTTTGTGGTGGCTTTTATCGGTGCCTTTATCGCTACCAACGCTTACTTTCAACTATTCAAAAGCGTCGACCAGATCTGGATGAGCGGCGTGATGGGCTTCTTCCAACTGGCGCTGTTCGCTGGCTTTGCGATTTATCTTCCAGAACTATTTCCGACGCGGCTGCGCAGTACGGGGACGAGTTTTGCATACAACGTCGGTCGCTTTTTGGCGGCGACCGGACCGTTTACGCTGGGCATGCTGCAGCATAATTTGGGCGAGACCGCGATGGCTAAACTCCCCGAAACTGCAAATGCGGCCGCTAAAGCAGCCGCCAAGCTGGGAGCATTTCGCGAGGCGACCTTCTGGGTCAGTTTGATTTTTATTCTCGGGCTGCTGGTCGTCTTCTTCTTGCCAGAAACCAAGGGCAGAGCCATGCCTGAAGATTAGCCGCCGCTGCAACATATATCGGAGTAGTTCATCATGAGCAGAAGCAGGTTGGCATCGGGCCAAGTCGATCGCCGCGAGTTTGTTTCGGCAATCGGAGCATCGGCGTTGGTTGGGACGCTCGCGCAGGGCGTCTGCGCGGCCGTTGAGAGCGGTGCTGGGCAGGGTGTTGAACATGGTGCTGAACTGGCGGCGGATATCGTGATCATCGGCGGAGGTCTGGGCGGCTGCTCAGCGGCACTAGCCGCGCTCCGCTTGGGACGACAGGTCATCATGACTGAGGAGAGCGATTGGATTGGCGGCCAGTTGACGAGCCAAGGCGTGCCACCGGACGAGCATAGCTGGATTGAGTCACACGGCTCCAATCGTTCCTACCGCGAACTGCGCACTCGGATTCGCGACTACTACCGCGAGCACTATCCTCTGCTGCCGGCAGCCCGCGATAACCCGCTTTTGAATCCCGGCAATGGGAGCGTGTCGCGCTTGTGCTGCGAGCCGATCGTAGGCTTGGCCGTGCTGGAAGCCTGGCTGGCACCGTACGAAGCTAGTGGGCAGTTGCGAATTCTTCGCGAGTACCGCATAGCCACAGCGGACGTCGACGGGGCTCGGGTCAAAGCCGTAACGGTCCGGTCGATCAAGTCGGGCGACGAGCTGGTGCTGCGAGGTAAATACTTCGTGGATGCTACCGAGCTGGGCGACGTGCTGCCGCTGGCCGGCGCCGAGTGGTACACCGGAGCTGAGGCGCGCAGCGAAACGAACGAATTGCACGCGGCCGACGTGGCGGATCAGGACAATCAGCAAGCCTTTACTATGTGCTTCGCAGTCGAGCACGTGGCAGGTGCAGACCACACGCTCGAGCAGCCAGCCGAGTATGCGTTTTGGCGCGATTATGTCCCGCAGTTAACGCCTCCCTGGCCCGGCCGATTGCTCGATTTAACTTATACCCATCCACGCAGCGGCAAGCCTGTTACCCTCGGATTCGATCCCACAGGTGCTGCCACTGGCGGAGTTTTAAACCTTTGGAATTATCGCCGCATCATCGACCGCAGCCAATTTGAACCGGGGCGCTTCGCCGGCGACGTCAGTCTGATCAATTGGCCGCAGAATGATTACTTGCTGGGCAATCTTGTCTTAGATACCGACCGAGCAAACGGCGATCGCCGCAGTTCAACTGGCAAGGCAG
>JBEBXX010000019.1:0-11975 GCA_040391435.1 Aureliella helgolandensis
GGCGGATCGCAAACCCGACAATTGGCTCAGTGGCCGGCTGT
The DNA here is from genome assembly GCA_040391435.1 of Aureliella helgolandensis. Lineage (GTDB taxonomy): Bacteria > Planctomycetota > Planctomycetia > Pirellulales > Pirellulaceae > Aureliella > Aureliella helgolandensis_A. The sequence goes on from JBEBXX010000019.1 coordinate 42, forward strand.
GGTACGACCGAGCCTACGCGATGGTCGATGGCGGTGCCGCTCCTGCACGCAGCGCATTGATGTTTTACGTCAAGGGACCGCAGTGGCTGATGAAGAGTGCCGAAGCGATGCAAACCGAAGGCACGCTCGATGAACCGGCTCGCTACGCATGGCGCCGCGCTGGCCGCGACTGGGACGCGTTTGGCAAACGCAATATCGTGACCACTTTTGGTGACACGATCTATCTCAAGGAATCGGCGGTTGCTAATGAAACCTACGCGCAGCTCAAGAAACAGTTCCAGGAATTCGCCGGCGACGCCTACACCAAACTCGTAGAACAGCGCACGGCCGAACTGTCGCCTGAGGAAATTGCAGCTTGGGAAAAGCCTGAGTTGGAACGCAGCATCGACGAAATGTTCATGTCGCACCGTGCTCAAATTGCATTCGAAGTGCCGCCAGAGGAAGTCGTTCGCGCGGTGCCTGAAGAGAAGCGTATCAAAGCCCTCGAGCTTGCTCAGCAGTTGAGTACTGCCAAGGACAAGATTTTGCACATCGACATCTATACCAATCAGGTCAACTACGCCTATTGGGAAGCCCGCTGCGAAGCGGAGCAGGATGATGCGGCTATCCTAGCCCGAACCAGCATGTACGAGGCCAATCAAATGCTCGACCGGGGCGAACTGGATGCTGCCTTGGCCAAATTCGACGAGGCTTGGCAAGCCTGGGATGACCTGTTTAATAAATTCCCAGCCATGATGGTCGACGACGCGGCGGACGAAGTGGTCGCTTCGATCGAACGCTACCGACGATTGCTCGATCAACCCGATCTGCCCGAGGACTTTGCTCTCAAGGATTTCGTTAGATTCCACGAAATGCACAAGGAAGGCACGACGGACCCAGCCGTGATGGAGGTCATGTCCGTGTGGCCCGAGCGTTATCCGGATCGCGATTTCTTGACCGAACTATTCCGCAAGGTCGACGAGCAGGCTGAGGCCACCAGCCCTGAAGAGCCAGCGGCCACAGAGAAGCAAGCCAGCCCGCCGGAGGCGACTAACAAAGAAGCCGATACGCCTGAGGCAACTGAGAAGGAAGGCGAGACGCCGGACGCAACTGAGAAGCAAGCCGATACGCCTGAGGCAACTGAGAAGCAAGCCGATGCGGCTGAGATGCCTGCGGCCACGGAGCAACCCTCTGGCGAGGATAAATCCGACGAAAAATCCGCCGCACAGCCCGGTGGTGAGCCCGCGCCTATGCAAGACTCAGACGCGCCAGACGCCCAGAGCGAACTCACCATCGCTCCGCCCGATGAAGGTCTTCCACCGGCTCCGAAAAAGTAGAGTGTGAAAACATTCTAGGCTTTACAGAGGCATTGCTTTCCAATGCGATCGCCCTAAACTAGAGCACTGAATCAGACAGCGAGTATTACCGCCTCCTGCAGATAGTCCTGCTGGAGGACGGCCCAGCGGAAGCGTCCGAGCTCTAAATAGCTTGAGCAACCGGCGAGGCCGAATTTTAGAAGATTTTTTAAGAGAGAGAATTGCGATGCGTTGGTTTGCTTGTGCTTTAATGTTGGTATGTGCTGCGACCATCGGCTGCAATCAGCCGACAGAGACGATCCCCGTGGTTACCCCATCCGGAAGCGGCACGACGGTAGATGGCGAGGCCACGGAGGTGGAAGTAATCGAAGTTGAGGGCGAGCCCGCAGCATCCAATAGCCAAGCGGAAGTGATTCGTTTTGTAGCCGATCAGCGCATCAGTGTGCCTGACATGTCCTGCTCGTACTCCTGCTGGCCCAAGATCAAAGAAACCTTGGCAGCTCAGCCAGGTGTCGAAGGTGTGCAACTGGCCGAGCAGCCTGCTGACACACAAGAGGGCGAGATCAACGAGCGCGTTGTAGAGCTCAAGTTGAACGACGATTTTGATGCCGATGCGGCTATTGCAGCCCTCTCCAAAGTCAGCTTCAAAGCTGAACTGGCTCAGTAATCCGCGGTTGTCGCTGCGACGTAATTGATAAACGCTAAAGCCCACGCCAGTCGATCTGGCGCGGGCTTTTTTTGCTTCCATAGACTCTCGCGGCATCGCAAGTCGCCACGGGGTCGCCACGGGGTCGCCACTGGGTCTTGAGCTCGTCTGCTTACCCGCACTGCTTACCCGCACTGCTTACCCGCACTGCAGAGCCGCCTGTGCTTACCCCCGCTCTGCTCTGCTAGAATGCTTACCCGCTCTGCTTTGCTAGACTGCTCCGCTAAGCTGCTCCGCTAAGCTGCTCAGTCGATCCACTTCTTGGATCGCTGTAGGGCCTTTTCCCAGTGCGATCGCAACTCGGCGACTTGGGACTGCGGCATTTTGGGTTCGAAGGTGCGATCGATTTGCCATTGATCGGCTAGCTCGTCGCGCGACTTCCAGTATCCCACGGCTAAACCGGCCAGGTATCCGGCGCCCAGCGCGGTCGATTCGAACGATTTAGGTCGTACGACTGGCACGCCCAGTAGATCGGCTTGAAATTGCATCAGCAGGTCGTTCTTGGCGGCCCCTCCGTCGACACGCAGCGAGCGGATTTTAATATTAGCATCCGCGCGCATGGCGGCGAGCACGTCGGCGGTTTGAAAGGCGATCGACTCGAGAGCGGCCCGAGCCAAGTGAGCTGCGGTGGCTCCGCGGGTCAGACCTGAAATGCTGCCGCGGGCGTAGGCATCCCAGTGAGGCGCCCCGAGGCCGGCAAAGGCGGGCACGAGATAGACGCCGCCATTGTCGGGAACCTGCATAGCCAGTTTTTCTACATCCTCGGCTTTCTTAATCAGCCCCAAACCATCGCGCAGCCACTGCACTACGGCGCCGGCGATGAAGATGCTCCCCTCGAGCGCGTACTCTGGCTGTTTATCGATCTTCCAGGCGACGGTGGTCAGCAGATTATTGGACGACGGACGCGGCTTTTTGCCGGTGTTCATGAGCATGAAACAGCCGGTGCCGTAGGTGTTTTTGACCATCCCAGGCTGCGTGCACATCTGACCAAACAGAGCGGCGTGCTGGTCCCCGGCAATACCCGCGATGGGAATGGGGCGGCCAAACAGTTTTCTATCGGTTTCAGCAACCACTTCGCTCGAAGCACAGATGTCTGGCAAGACGTTCTTGGGGACCTTCAGCGCTTTGAGCAAATCGGCGTCCCACTGGCCCGTGTGAATATCACACAACATCGTGCGGCCGGCATTGGTCAGATCGGTTTTGTGAACCGCGCCTTTGTCCGCGGTCCCACCGGTCAATTTCCAAATCAACCACGAGTCCACCGTACCGAAAGCCACGTCCCCGGCGGCCGCCAGCTCGCGTGCGCCCGGCACGTTGTCCAGCAACCACTGCAGCTTGGTACCTGAGAAGTAGGCATCGATGATCAAGCCGGTCTTGGCGCTAATCGACTGGGCCGACTTGGTTTTCCTCAAGCGGTCGCAGATATCCGCCGTGCGGCGATCCTGCCACACGATCGCACGATGCAACGGTTGACCCGTTCGCCGATTCCAGAGCAGAGTCGTCTCGCGTTGGTTAGTGATCCCGATGGCGGCGATCTGCGCAGCGTCGACCTTGGCCTTCTTCAGAGCGGCTTTGGCCACAGCCAACTGGCTGCTCCAAATCTCTTCCGGGTCGTGCTCGACCCAGCCGGGCTGGGGGAAATACTGAGTGAATTCCTTCTGAGCCACGGCTACGACCGAACCGTCGTGCCCGAGCACTAAGGCTCGCGAGCTGGTGGTCCCCTGATCCAAAGCCAAAATAAACGAAGTCATGCTGGACGCCTATGGTTAGGATGTACTACTTGGCTTGCAATTCTTTGAGCGATTTCTTAAACCCCTCAGCCAGCTTATCGACGACGTCTTCGTGACCGGTCATCTTGATAAAGTACTGGCCCTGCTGCTTGCTGACGATGATCGCACCTAGTACGCGGTAGTCCTTGCGTAGCACGGTTTTTCCACCGGAAAACGGGCCTCCTCCCATGGTGTCTTTGAAGCTACCGCTGACATCGACCCAGTGTACTGTTACGCCGTCCACCTTGAACTCATCGGTCTTGGCTACTTCTTTGGTCGACTTGCCATCAGGCTGTTCGAACTGGCCATACCAGCGTTCAATGTTGGCGTCGACCGAACCGCCCGCGCCCATGATCGTAATACGCGCCTTCTCGTCTCCTTCGGCCGCATCTGCCGGCGCGCTAAATTCGTAATCGACAATGTTCGACTTCGGCTGGACCTTCTTCCATTCCGCCGGTGCCTGCAGCGTAATTTGTCCGTCTGCCAAGCTGATTTTGGTGCCTTTGCTGGCATCTTGTGCACGCCCCGAAGGCGTGGCGAAACATAAACAAACAAGTCCAGTCAGTGCAGTTGTCGCTAGGGTCTTAATCATCTCAGTGAAAACTCCGCTCGAGTAGCTGTGGGGAAAACGGGAAGCGTGCAAGGGCCCTATTGTAACACACTTGAAGTAGTGCTTCGCCAGGCCGCCAGGGCTCCGCTTACCCCGAACTTTTGTCTTCAGCCTTCAACCCTGCACAGGCCGTGCTTCAACCCTGCACAGGCCGTGCTTCAACCCTGCACAGGCCGTGCTTCGACTCTGCACTAGCCATCTGTACTGGCCAGTAGCCAACGCGATGCCGCCGCCGCTACAAGCGCACGTCTAGGCGGCCTTGGTCGATCTGCGCGGTGATCTGCTCGGCTTGCTGGATTAGGGCCACGGCGGCCTGACCCTGCTGCCGCTGGGTGTCCAGCACCTGTTTAGCCACGGCCATCGAGATATTTTGTTGAATTTGCGAATTTTTGATCGAACACGCGGCTGCGACTGTAAGGTTTGCATCCATTTCAACGTCTACATCAATAGGAGGATTGAGCGTGCGCTGCGCGTGGACGAATTTCCGTGGACTGCACGCACGCGACACTCAGAGTTATGTACCACCTTCGGACCTTGCGAACGTTTCCCGCGAGGCGTCTCACTTCAAAAAGCAGCAGTCTGCTGATTGACTTTCGCTGCAAGCGTTATAATTACACATCACCACCGCTTCTTCGCAAGGATCACTTCCATGAGCACGGCAGCTTCCGCTACAACCGACTTGACCCAGGTCTTGCACGAAAAATTTGGACTCGACGCCTTCCGACCGGGGCAACTGGCGGTCATTCAGCGAATATTGGCTGGCAAATCGGCGGCGGCGATCTTTCCCACCGGTGGAGGCAAGTCGCTGTGTTATCAATTCCCGGCCATTCTGCTCGACGGCCTGACGCTGGTCGTCTCCCCCTTGATGGCACTCATGCGCGAGCAGGTCGACACGCTGGTGTCGCATGGAATTGCGGCCGCGCGATTGGATTCGAGCTTGAGTGCTGAGGAGTCGCGGCAGGTGATGCATCGAATTCGTGCGGGGGAGTTGAAAATTCTGTACGTCGCCCCTGAACGCTTTTTCAACGAACGCTTTCGAGAGTTTATTTTTGGTATTCCTGTCGCATTGTTCGCCATCGACGAAGCACACTGTATCAGCCAGTGGGGGCACAATTTTCGTCCTGACTATTTGAAATTGGCCAAGATAGCTGGTCAGCTTGGTGCCCAGCGCGTGTTGGCGCTTACCGCCACCGCAACCCCCGCCGTCATGGACGATATCCGTCGCGAGTTTTCCATCGCGCCGGAGGATGCAGTGCAGACTGAATTCTACCGCTCGAATCTGACGCTCCGCTTTACGCTCAGCGAAGAGCGGACGCGGGACGCGTTGCTGCTAGAACGACTCACAGCGCAACCGCCTGGGCCGACGCTGATCTACGTGACGCTGCAAAAGACTGCGGCGGTGGTGGCAGAGAAACTGGTGAAAGCTGGACTAGATGCGCGGCCCTACCATGCTGGGTTGGAGGACGAACTGCGGCGTGAGACCCAGGACTGGTTCATGCAATCCGACTCTGGCATCGTGGTCGCGACCATCGCCTTTGGAATGGGCGTGGACAAGTCCAACATCCGCGCCATCTACCATTACAATCCGTCTAAGTCGCTGGAGAATTGGGCGCAGGAAATCGGTCGCGCCGGACGCGACGGTGCACCGGCCCTTTGTGAAACGCTGCTGGTGCCTGAAGACCGCGTGGTGCTGGAAAACTTTGCCTATGCCGATACACCGGGTCTGCCCTCGGTGAGGCGCTTCGTCGAATTCCTAATCGGACAGCCGGAGCGGTTCTTCGTGAGCTACTATGCGTTGGCCTTTGAAGCCGACATGCGCGATTCGGTGGTCCGCACTTTCATGACTTACCTGGAACTGCAGGGCGTGCTTGAGGGAACTGCTCCGCGCTACGAGGCCTACAAATTCAAACCCAAGGTAGCTTCGGCTGAAATCCTCAAACACTTCGAAGGCGAGCGGCGCGAGTTCGCCGCTGCGGTGTTGACTCTGACAGTCAAGAAAAAGATCTGGTTTGAAATTAGCTTGCCGCAAGCCGCCAATCGCCTGCAGTGCGATCGCGCGCGCATCGTCAAAATGCTCGACTACTTTGCGGAACGGGGCTGGATTGAATTGCAAGCCAGCGGGCTGGTCTTCGGTTATCGCAAGCTCAGGCCCATCGGCGACATCGAGGAGCTCACGCAGGACCTGTACCAAGTTGCCGTGGACCGCGAGATCGGCGAGCTAACGCGGTTGGATGAACTTTATCTGCTCATGAGCGCCGAGAGCTGTCAGAGCGCTCTGCTATCTCAACACTTTGGCCAGCCCCACGCCGGCGAGTGTGGACACTGCAGCGTGTGCGAGGGTCATGGCATCGACATCCTGCCCGAACCGGATTATCCGCGCTTGGGCGATTCCGCATTGACCGGCATTCGGCGGCTGCAGCGGCAGCACCCAGAGCTGCTGGGCGATGCTCGCCAACAAGCCCGCTTTCTATGCGGTCTGGCAACGCCCAAGCTAACTCGCGCGCGCTTGACTCAGGAACCGCTTTACGGATGTTGTTCGGCGATCCCCTTTGACCGCGTGATCGAAGCCTTGACGATGGCTTGAGCTGTTTGCTCAAGCTAATTGGTCATAGCTTCGATGTTGATAATGTTCTCGCCAGCCTTTACGTCGTAGACTAATCCGCTAGTGGTATTGCGAAGCAGTTTCGCCGGAATGGCAACCGAGGGCTTGGGCTGCTTGGGACCACCGGCCAGCATATCCTCGGCGGATACTTCATCGATATCAATTTGACCGGCTGGAACCAGTGAGACTTGATAGTTGCCGACTGGTAATCCGTCGTAGGTCGTACCCGAGCGCCGCCATTCGATGCGGTAATCGCCGGCTTCGTCGGTCAAGCCAAATCCCATGTAGCCCTTTTCTGGTTCCATAAACAGGACCTTGGTCCCGGCGGGTAGCGGTTTGCCATCCAAGGTTAGCTTACCAGTGACCGAGCCCTTGGGTCCGAAGTCGTCGCCACCACAACCGGTCATCATCAGGCACAGCGCTACACATGCAGACACACTTAAAATTCTAAACATAACACCCAGTAATCGTCTCGAGAAAGAACTACACAATAAACCCATGCGGGCGAACCTAGAAATCAGCCGAGACCACCTGACCATCGTCGCGCGAGGATAGCTTTTTGAGAGTTTCTAGCTGAATGTTTTCACTGAGGAAATGGATCGATCCATCGACAAGGCCCACGGTTACACCACCGGTATGGGAAGAGCTGAGCGGGTTATTGGCTCCGACATTGCTCCCCATGCCAGGGAATAACTCATTGGCAAACGGTTCTTGATTGGGGCTATAACGGATGGATACCGTATTGAATACTCGCTCGTCGCCCGATGCGGCGGGATCGTGCGCTGGAGGTGTGCCGTTGACGCGCGTTCCCATCAGCCAGCCATGCTCGGTTCCCGAAGCCGATAGGAAGCTGTAAGTATTAGGAACGATACGCTCCAGTTTGCCCGACATCTCCCCCAGGATGATCGTGTTGCTCGTGCCATCGACGCACTCGCCCATCTTCACCGCTTTGTTGGCAGTCAACATGCCACCGCCCGAAATCAAGCCCAGCACGCCATCGTCGAACACTCGCGTTTCACTAAATGTGACCGGGTCAATACAGCCTGCGATGCCCGCGTAGTGCGCGAACGGATCGCGATTATTATCGATGGGGCCGGCTGAACTGGGGCAGCGCATCATCGGCAGCGGGCCGGCAGCTAAAACAAAAGCTTTATTGTGTAGACCGGCATTGTCCGGACCATTTCCTCCACCTTCACTGACGTAGCCCGGCGACCGGCCCACCCAAATCAAATTATTGGCTAGTCCGGTTTGCTCCATGAAGGGAAGCAGCATGCCATAGAAGCTGGGACCAAAACTATTGCCGGTGCCGCCCGCCGAGCGAGGGCTTTTGGCATGCACGGCTCCGGGCGGGAATTTCTGAAAGCCCGACTCGTAATTGAGCATTGCCAGCGCCAGTTGCTTGACGTTGTTGCTACATTGCATGCGACGCGCCGCTTCGCGGGCGGCCTGCACGGCTGGCAGCAACAGGCCGACAAGAATGCCAATAATGGCGATGACGACCAGCAGCTCCACCAAAGTGAAACCCGACGGAGATCTCTTTTTCATCTGACCGAATCCTCGATAATCGAAAAGAAAAGAAGTGAGCATCCAGCGACCTAAAAAGAAGTAGGGTCGCACTGGATCTTCTTAGCGTAACATTCCAGCCCGATAAAGCAATGTTTTGCGTAAGCTCTATTGGGGAAATTCCCAAGAACACGCGGGGGGCTGGCGGAGCGAGGCCGGCCTAAAAGAGATCTACCGAGGCTGGCTCCCCTACAGCGGACTTATTTCTCCGCCGAGTTGCCGCGCTGCAGAGCCGCCAGAATTGCGTCGACATCATAGACGCAGCCACCCCAGGTGCCGCCACCGTACTGCTGCAGGGCTGCCCACAATCGAGTGTCGTCAGGCAGGCGCGGGTCGGGCGCTAAGTCAGCGTGCATGGGGCGCGAAGCCAACTCCTGCGCGACCTGATCCGCTGGCAGCCCGGGCAGCAGCAAATTGACAGACCCAGCCAGCGTGTTGCGGTCGACAATGACTTCGATCATGTCGCCGTCACGGACTTTACCGATGGGGCCACCCGCCAAAGCTTCGGGCCCCGCATGGCCGATGCAGGCTCCCGTGCTCACTCCTGAGAAACGGGCATCGGTGATCAGCGTGACCTGCTTGCCCCACGGAATGTGTTTCAGAGCTGAAGTCAATTGATACGTTTCCTCCATACCAGTACCGGCTGGACCACAGCCGATCAGTAGCACGACATCTCCGGCTTGAACCACTTTCTCACGTTGCCCCTTGATCGACGCGATGGCCTCCTTCTCAGAGGTGAAAACCTTGGCCGGACCAGTGTGACGGAAGACCCCATCGGCGTCCACGACCGCTGGATCGATGGCAGTGGCTTTGATAACGGAGCCCTCGGGACAAATATTGCCGACTGGAAAGGCCACAGTGCTGGTCAATCCCCTTTGCCGAGCGATCGCTGGGGGGATGATGACGTCGTCGGGATTCACGCCGTCGCGTCGCTGCAGGTGCTCGCGTAGTGCCGCGCGGCGCGGGCTGTCCTGCCAGGCCTCCAAAATCTCATCCCATGTCTGCCCAATAACTGTCATGCACTCGCCGTAAATGACACCGGCCTCGCGGAGATGTAGCATCAATTCGGGGACGCCGCCGGCCATATAGAACTGAACGGTCGGATGATTGACCGGCCCATTGGGGAGCACGTCGACAAAGCGGGCTACCTTTTGGTTGATGGCGCGCCAATCATCGACGGTCGGTCGTTCGAGCCCAGCCGCGTGGGCGATCGCTGGAATATGCAGCAGCAAGTTGGTCGAGCCACCGCAGGCGGCGTGAACGGCCAGAGCGTTGGCCAGCGATTTCTGAGTGAGAATGTCCGCCAGAGTCTGCTTGCGCTTAGCCAGCCCCATCAGCGCCTCGGCGGAGTAGCGGGCCATGTCGAGCCACACCGATTGGCCGCTGGGAGCCAACGCAGCGTGCGGAACAGTCATGCCCAGGGCCTCTGCGACGACTTGACTCGTAGCCGCTGTGCCTAAAAACTGGCAGCCACCGCCAGGACTGCCACAGGCGCGACAGCCCGCCGCTGCTGCGTCCTCCAGCGATAGCTCCCCATGCGCGTATCGCGCACCGATCGTTTGAACTTTCGCCGTGTCTTCGCCAGAGGTGGACGGCAGGGTGACACCCCCAGGGACGATCACGCCCGGAAGATTGCTCGCCCCGGCCAGCGCGAGCATCGCTGCCGGCAGCCCTTTATCACAGGTCGCAACGGCCAGCACACCCTGCCGAGTCGGCAGCGAACGGATCAGCCGACGCATGACAATGGCCGCGTCATTGCGGTAAGGGAGCGAATCGAACATGCCGGTCGTCCCCTGAGAGCGCCCATCGCAGGGGTCGCTGCAGTAGGCCGCGTAGGGAATGCCTCCCGCGGCCGTGATCGTCTCAGCCGCCGCGCGGACCTGTAAGCCAACTTCCCAATGACCCGTATGGTAGCCTAGTGCAATTGGCTGCCCATTCTCAGCTCTCAAACCACCCATGGTGCTGAGGATTAGGAATTGAGGACCAGTCATATACTGCGGATCCCAGCCCATTCCGGCGTTTTGCGTCAGTCCGAAGAGATCTCCACTGGGCCAATTGCGTAGCATTTCGTCCGTGAGGGGCAAACTGCCACTGGGCCCTTCGCCGCGAGTAGCGATTTCAGCGGCCGTTTGCGAATTTAAGCCAAACCAATTTGACAAGGAACGAGTCACGTCGATCTTTCCAAAGCAGCAACAACAAAGTGGGAAACGAATCAGCTTCCGGATTTTACCACAATCCCATTGGTATGGATGCGGCAACATATTTGCTTGAAATCTTCCCCAATTGCTGTCTTGCGAGCTTGAAAGGTCCAGCCTATGCACAACAATGATCTGTTGAAGTGCATGTGCACTTCCCTGCCCCACTGCGATCCGAACGATCATGCGCGCACGCGCCGGACGCTCACCAATAATTTCGAAGGACATAGAATGCGTTTGCTTGCACTCGTTTGCTTGGCACTAGCCACAACGACTACACCTCTGGCTGCTCAACAAACGACCCCCCTGGCCAACCCTCTTCAGGCAAAGCCAGCTCAAGCAGGGGCTCCCGTTAACGATGCGGCCAGTTATGGACTGGGATATGATATTGGCATGAACATCGCCGGCAACGGCCTGACCCCCGAGGATGTGAGCCAAGCCGATCTAATGGCCGGTCTAATCGACGCCCTGGCCGGAAAGGAACCCGCGGTACAAGCCGAGACCGTTCAAGCAGCTATGAAGGCTTTGATCCAGAAGGTTTCCGATCGCCGCAAAGCCATTGCGACTAAGTTCCTAGAAGAGAACAAGAAGAAGGAGGGGGTGCAAGTTACCGACAGCGGACTGCAGTATCAAATCGTTAAGTCGGGTAACGGTGCAGTACCCAAGGCCGACAGCAAAGTTAGCGTGCACTACGAAGGCAAGTTGGTCAACGGCGATGTCTTCGATAGTTCCATCCAGCGTGGCGAACCGGCCACGTTTGGAGTCAGCCAAGTCATCCCCGGCTGGACCGAAGCCCTGCTGCGGATGAAAGTGGGCGATAAGTGGAAGCTGTTCATCCCATCGGAATTGGCCTACGGTGAACGCGGTTCACCACCAGTCATCGGTCCCAACGAAACCCTGATCTTCGACGTTGAACTCCTTGAAGTTCAATAGTATCGCGGGCCAACGGTAGCGATGGTAGGGCTACAGACCCGGCTGGCGTCGGGCCAGTGGCCCGGCAGATTATCTTGCCCAGCTTGCAAGGCTGGGCAACTTTGGCAAGTTAAAAGTTTACCCCACGTAAGGCGAGGTATGCATCCTGCTTACCTCTGGTTGGTCTCTTTTGGTCGCAAGCTTGAAGCATACGCCACGTAAGGTGGGGTATGCATCCTGCTTGCCTCTGGCTGGCCTCTTATAGTCGCAAGCGAGAAGCAT
>JBEBXX010000020.1:0-11665 GCA_040391435.1 Aureliella helgolandensis
GATCTGCGCAGCGGACTGCGACAAGCCGCCGAGCTCAATACTGGTCGTTTGCGCTACGAGCGGTGTGGCGGCCAACGCGAGCATGAGCAGCCATAGGATGCAAAGCGCGCGCGGCAGGCGAGCTCTTAGCCCGCAGGGCCGGACATCTAGCCCGGACGGCAGAACTTCTAGCCCGGACGGCAGAACTTCTAGCCCGGACGGCAGAACTTCTAGCCCGGAGGGCGGCATATCCTTGCCGGTGGCGTGAGCCACCGGATTCCAGCCAGTCGCAATTAAGCCCAGAGGGCGACACATAAATTAACCTGATATTATTAACGGTTCGAAGACTGCTCCGCGTCACAGCCAGCGGGAAACCTCGCGCAAGTTGTGCCGCCCACTGGGCTGCAGCGATGGCATGCCAGTATAGTTTGGCGCGAGCCAATTGAGCCTAACTAATGGTTAAACAGAAACTCTTTACTGTTTAGAATGGCCCACACGAGATCTTCGTAGGCAGGGCGCGGCGCGTCGGGCTTACTCAGGATATATGCGCTGGCGGTGTGCAGTTCTGCTGCGGTCGGCGGGCGACTCAGAGCGGCCAAGTAGAGCTGTTCCACTTTAAGCTCAAGCGGATCGGAGCTGGCGGCTAGGCTGGCCGCTAAGCCCTGGTCGCTGGTCAATTTGGCCTGTATCTCCTTGGAATTCAACAGGTGCAAACTCTGCGCGAGCGTGGCTTCCTGCGAGCGCTCGCACTCACAGGCTGTCGTCGAATCGGGTTTGCCAAAGACATCCAAGAAGTAGGATGCAAAGCGATTGTCCGGCAGGCTGACCGCCCGCGTCTCGGGAGGAACTCCCTCAAACGCAGTGTGCGTCAGCAGCACTTGATCGAGCGCGTCGAGCAACACCTCCGCTTGCAAGCGTTTGGGATAAAAGCGCGCATAGCTCTGGTCGTGCAGATTGTGTGCGTTGGCATTCGATTGCAGACGATAAGCCGTAGAAGTACAGATCAGCCGGAGAAGACTTCGTTGGTCGAAGCCACTGTCGATAAAGTACTCGGCCAATCCGTCGAGCAGTTCTGGGTTGGAGGCGGGATTGGTGACTCGCATATCGTCCTCAGGCTCGACCAGCCCCACTGCGAAAAAATGTTTCCAATAGCGGTTGACCAGTGCTCGCGCAAAGAAAGGATTTTGATCGCTGGTCATCCACTGCACCAAATCTTCGCGGGGATCGCTTGTCGCTGTAGCATCTATCGGCGGAGCGCCCAGTGCGGCGGGTGCCAGGTCCTGGCCCGTCTTGGGATGCTTGGCCAGAGCAGCCCCGCTGCGCGACACGAAACGCGGCTGCTCAGGTGTCTCCCCCTCGCGTCGATCTACTTTGGAGAAAAAGGCCGCCATGTGATAGTAATCACCTTGGCTCCACTTCTCGAAAGGATGATGGTGGCAGCGAGCGCACTGCAAGCGCTGCCCAAGAAACAACTGCGCTGCATCCTCCACGCGCGACTCGGTGGTCGTCACCTCGCGCAGCCACGTGACCGGCGGATTGCTAGCCACCGATCCCGAGGCGGTCAGCAATTGAGCTACCATCTGATCGTAGGGCTTATTCGCATAGAAGCCGTCGCGGAGCCAGTCGTAGAAGGCAAATGTGCCGGCTTGATAGCCCGCCGACTGGCGGCGATTGCGCAGGATTGCGCTCCACTTTTTAGCAAAATGCTCTGCGTGATCGACAGAGCTGAGCAAGCGATCGACCAGCGTTGCGTATTTGTCTGTCGGATCCTGCGCGGCTTGTGCTGTCGGCGTGTCTTGCACAAACGCCTGGGTTTCAGCCATGGTGGGCAGACGACCGCACAGGTCCAGCGTCACGCGGCGGATAAAGGTGGCGTCGTCGCACTGCGCCGACGGCGGAATACCCAGCGCGTTTAGTTTAGAGAAGACCAGTTCATCGACTATATTTCTCGTCGGCGGCCACGAATCGACGGTCACCCCCAGAGGCACGGTCGCTCGGAATACGGCCACCTGCCCTTGATAGCGGGCCATCACGGCCACATCTCCTGGGCGGTCGGTCAGCGAGACCAGCCCGCGCGGATCGACCTCGGCTAAGTCGGTGTTGTTGGATTCATACTGGACCGTGCGCGTGATGTCTTCCGTTGTGCCGTCGGAATAGATGGCGATCGCAGATAGCTGTTGCGTAGCCCCTCGCTCCAATCGCGCTTGCTGAGGCACGACTTCGATACTGATCACGTGCGCCTGGGCGGGATCGCCGTACGCCAGTCCATTGGCGATCCAGCGTTGCATCAGTCGGTATTCATGCGAATCGACCTCGATGCGACTGCCACCTCCGTGCGGTGTCTGGTTGGTCGCCTTTTGAAGCAGCAGGCTGCGCTCGGGAAGCGCCGGGAACACGCGGCGTCCACGCGATTCCGTTACCAGGTGCGCATAGTCTTCGTGCGGTTCAAATCCCAGTAGCGAAAGTTTGAAGCCGGCTTGGCCAGTTGACTTGCCGTGGCAGCCGCCGCCATTGCACCCGAACTTCGTAAAGATCGGTACGATTTGATTAGCGAAGTGGACGGTCTGCGCTGTGTCCATATCGGACACCAGCAGCGGCAGTGAAACCTGCTGCGCATCGCCCAACGTGGCCAGAATCACGCCCGCTCCATTGGCCCGCGGAATGACAAAACCGCTGGCATCGACAGAGGCTATATCGGCCGGCTCGACGCTGAAAGCAACTTGTCGCGTGACGTCGCGCGAAATGGGCAACGCGCCGGCTGCCTCTGCCTGGGCCGGTTCTAGTAGCTGCGAGACCTGCAATTGCCAGCGCGCGTCGCGGCCATGCAGCTCCAGCTTCGGCGGCGCGTCGGCGGCGGTTTGCATTGCGGCCGGCAAGTCAAAAGCTAGCTCTGCAGCAGCACCACTTGGAGCAGCCACACCTGCAGCCTCCACACTTGCAGCAGCCACGCCTGCAACTGTTGCACTTGGAGCAGCTCCACCTGCAGCGTCTACATCTGCCGCGACTGTATCTCCGGCATGTAGGGCCAGATCTCCAGCATGTAGGGCCAGCCCCGCGCAGGGGACGACCAGCAACCACAGCCTGGCGAGCAATTTCGTGTTCATATCGTCATCACTAATCCGAATTAAATCAGCTCGCTAATTGGACCGTGATCGACCAAGTATTGCGGGCGACCGGTCGGATCAATCAGCGTAGTTGTGTCAGTTTCAATGCCCAAATTGTGATACAGCGTGGAGACGATCTCCTGCATATCGACGGGGCGTTCGGTGGCGTATTCACCTAAGCGATTAGTGGCACCGATGGCTTGGCCGGCGCGAATCCCACCGCCGGCCAATAGTGCGCAGCTTACCGGCGACCAGTGATCGCGACCGGCCGCAGCGTTGATCTTAGGACTCCGGCCGAACTCACCCCACACCACGACGCTGACGTCAGCCAACATGCCGCGCAGGTCCAGGTCTTCGATCAGGGCGCTCAGGCACTGATCCAATTTGCTACCATGGTCGCGCACTAGGTCAAAGTTTTGTCCGTGGCTATCCCAGCGACCGTAGCTGAGGCTCACGCAGCGAGCGCCGGCTTCGACCAAACGCCGGGCGATCAGTAGGTGGTCGTTGCAGGTTGGCGAGCCATCGTATTGGTACTTGTACGGCTTGCCGTCGCCGTAGCGCGCGACCACCTGCGGGTCCTCTTTAGATAGATCAAGGGCATCGAGCAACTTGCTGCTGGTGAGCACATCGAAGGCGCGCTGTCCAAAGGCGTCCATGCCCTGCATAGCGCCAGTCGTATCGATGTCGCGGCGCAGCGTATCCAGGCTGGCCAGAAGTTGCCGGCGATCTTGAAGTCTTTCAAGCGAGATGTCGTTGAGCTTCATATTGTCCATGCCCTGTCCGTCGGGCTGAAAGGGCGCAAAACTCGTCCCCAAAAAACCCGGAGTTCCTGGATCGGACCAAGGAGTGTGGGCAGCCCGCGCGGCCAAAGCCACGTTGGG
The DNA here is from genome assembly GCA_040391435.1 of Aureliella helgolandensis. GTDB lineage: Bacteria > Planctomycetota > Planctomycetia > Pirellulales > Pirellulaceae > Aureliella > Aureliella helgolandensis_A. Next base: position 3,965 of record JBEBXX010000020.1, read on the forward strand.
TGGTACAGAGGGATCGACGGGGCCGAAGATTTTGGAAACGGCCGAGCCGATCGCCGGGCGTCCGCCCAAAGCCTGCATCTCGGTAGCGATCCAGCCGCTCAGACACTGCGACGATTCGTGGCGATCCTTGCAACCGACAACCGAGCGAATCACCGCGCACTTGTCCATCAGTTGTGCGACCTGCGGGAAGACCTCACAGATTTGTATGCCCGGCACGTTGGTGGCAATCGGCTGAAATTCGCCGCGGATCTCCGCCGGAGCTTCGGTCTTGATTTCCCACATGTCCTGATGCGGAGGGCCACCCGCCAGAAAGATATTGATGACCGCCTTGTGGCTCATCCGCGACTGGGGCGACTGCTGTGCTTCGGCTCGCAGCAAGTCGGCCAGGCTAAAGCCACCTGCGCCAAATGAGAGTCCACCAATCGTTAGGAAGCTACGACGCGATAAGCCATCGCAGTAGCGACCCGCTCCACCGAGTAAGGTAAGCATGGCATCACCGTTTTTTTCCGAGGCGGGAGTTTAAGGTTGGGCAGGTTTGTCGACGGCAACCGAGTATCGTCAGATCGGATGGTTGTCGTCGGCTACGGGCATGCAAGGCGCACAACACGCGTAGTTTGCATTGCAAGCTTGTCGTTCAGTCGCAGGCTGCGATCGGGCTGGCAGCGCACTTATTGGGCAGGCAGCGCACTTAATGGTGGGTGGGATGGCACAGCCTCTTTCCATTGTGGCCTACGCTCCCCTAGCTTGGCAAGCCTGTCGAGGAGCCTTTCTACCCGCTATTGTACTAAATCCGCAGCCTGTAGCAGTTCTCATATTTAAGTGAAATTTGACCTCCCCGCCGCCCAATTTCCTCGGCATAATTCAACATCTCCAAGTTATGGATGGCCTGGGGCAGCAATCTTCTTTCCCTCTGTGACTTCTATGTTACTCCCTTCGGTTCAGCTTCGTCGCAATATGGCTGCCAGCACGTCCGACGCGGCCGCGTACGGTGTAATGGTGGGCATTGGAGAGACTTTTCTACCCGCCTTTGCATTGGCGGTGGGCCTAGGCGAGGTCACGGCGGGGATCGTCGGCAGCGTGCCGCTGATGGCCGGCGGGCTGCTGCAGTTGATTTCGCTGTGGGCATTGTCCAAGGGCTTTTCACAAAAGTGGTGGGTCGTGTTGGCCGCGGCTCTGCAGTCGCTGGCCTTCGTGCCGCTGATTTGGGTAGCCTACCTGGGTTCGGTCAGCGGGCCTGTGCTGCTAGCTATCGCATCGTTCTACTGGGCCGCCGGATTGGCATCGGGACCAGCCTGGAATGGGTGGATCGAACGCGTCATCCCCAAGCAAATGCGCGCTAATTACTTCGCCAAACGCACGCGCGCTACGCAGTTGGCCACCATGTTGGGCTTTGTGTCCGGGGGACTGTTGTTGCAATTCGGGCGCCAGGGCGGTTGGGTCTTGCTCGCCTTTGCAGGCTTGTTTGCCATCGCCTTCGTGGCCCGCATCATCTCCGCGGTGATGCTCGCTCTGCATCGCTTGCCGTCGGCAGTGGTGCGTCCGCTGGCGGTAGTGAGCCCCGTCGCGGAACCGCAGCCAACGGCCGCGCAAGCGGTGTCGCGGGCATATGCCGGCAAACACCTGCTGATCTATTTAGTGATGGTCCAGGGGGCGGCGCAGATTGCGGGCCCGTTCTTTACGCCCTACATGCTGCGGCAACTGCATTTATCCTACTTGTCCTTCACCTTGCTCGTCGCGGTCGCCTTTTTGGCCAAAGTGATCGCTCTGCCGGCTTGGGGACAGCTTGCGCGGCGGCGTGGAGCGGGTTGGCTGTTGACCGTCGGTGGGACCGCCATCGTGCCGCTTGCAGCGCTATGGATCGTATCGCAAAACTTCTATTGGCTGCTGTTCATCCAAGCCCTCAGCGGAGTGGCTTGGGCCGCGTATGAGCTGGGCTTTTTCCTGATGTTCTTTGAAGCCTTGCCTGCCCAGCGGCGAGTTAAAATGCTGACGTATTACAACATGGCCAACACCTCGGCTTGGTGTATTGGGGCTAGCCTCGGAGCGGGCTTTTTATTTTACAGGGGGACCACGGTCGAGGCCTACTACGGTCTGTTCGCGCTGTCTTCGCTGGGACGCTTGCTGGCGGTGTGCTATCTGTATGTCACGCGTCCCGAAGTGAAAGTTCGCGTGACCCAAATCGGCTTGAGGGTCGTCGGCTTGCGTCCCGGCAGCGGCCAGCTCGAATCGCCGATTCTGCCCAGCCTTCCTGAAGCTTCCGCGCCCGCCAAAGCCGCCGGGTAGGCCTACGGCGAGTCCGATTGCTGAGTATCCAGCCGCTTGTGTTAGAATCTACCGCCGTGCAGCCCCCCATGGGCCGTCGGTGGTTTATACTGGAAAGTAGGTGCTTTAGCGGTGCTGCCGGAACGTCGCGGACGCCAGACTCGCAACTAGCAGCCGAGGCCGGCCCCGCGCATCCTACCTCCACCCCTGACTGCTCTACAGACTCGATACACTCCTTCATTCATGACACTACATGCTTGACGGACCGCCTGGCCGAGCTTCTTCGTCGACGCAACTAAAAACTATTTGACTTTGCAATCTGCTCCCCGCTGCAATCCATTAATAGGATGATGCCTCCCTATGTACCCGCCCTGTGTTTCCATTCGCGGCCGCATCCATTTGCTGCTGCTCGTGTTGTTGCAGCTCGGGGCTGCCGCCACCGCTCACACCGCGCGACGTGCTTCCGCTGCGGACGACTGGCCGATGTGGCGCAGCGATGCGCAGCGTTCCGCCGCATCGACCAACGCTGTGGCCGATTCGCTCAGCCCGCTATGGCAGCGTGTATTCACACAGCGCGTGCCTGCGTGGGATGATCCACTCAATTTAGATCTGATGACCTACGACCGCATCTTTGAACCGATCGTTGTCGATGGACGCATGTTCGTCGGATTCAATGATCAAGATAAATTATTGGCCCTAGATGCCGACACGGGTCGCGAGCTGTGGTCCTACGTTACGGAAGCCCCAGTGCGTCTGCCACCGGTGGGCTGGCAAGGCAAGGTCTACTTTTGTAGCGACGACGGCTTCCTGTATTGTGTTAACGCCGCAGACGGAGCACTGGAGTGGAAATTTAGCGGCGCGCCCAACGCGCAGCACGTGATTGGCAATCGCCGGCTAACTTCCGCATGGCCAGCTCGCGGCGGACCTGTGGTGCGCGATGGCCGAGTCTACTTCGCCGCCAGCATTTGGCCCTTTATGGGGACGTTTATCTACGCACTCGATGCTCACTCGGGCGAGATCCAGTGGCTCAACGACAGCACCGGAGCTCAGTACATTAAACAGCCGCACAGCGCACCTTCCTTCGCCGGCGTAGCACCCCAAGGTGCATTGGTCGCTACGGAAAACGAATTGATCGTCCCCGGCGGTCGCTCGGTTCCCGCCGTATTCGATCGCGCAACGGGCGAACTGCGGTACTTCGAATTAAACGCGGGAGGCAAGGGGTCGGGCGGATCGTTCGTCGCAGCGGCTGACAACTTCTTCTATGTACACACGCGCGACAAAGGCACGCGAGCGTTCGATATCAGCACAGGTTTAAAAACGGCCTTCATGCCTAACGAACCCGTGCTGACGGCCGGCACCATCTACTCCGCGGAGATGGCCGGTGAGCAGCCGATGGTTAGGGCGTATGGGACGGACGAAAAGTTGATCTGGGAGATCGCCGCCGATGGTCGCGGTGACCTGATCCTAGCCGGCGACAAGCTCATCGCTGCTGGGGGCAATCACATCACCGCCATTCGCCTGCCCACGGCGGACGAGCCGGCTGAGATCGTGTTTCAATTGCCCTGTGAAGAGTCCATTGAACGCTTGCTGGTCGCTTCGCAGAAACTCTTCGCAGTTACGCTCGACGGCAAGCTGCTAGCCTTTGGAAACCATGCGACTCCCCTGGCAAAGTCGTCCGACTCAGAACAGGCACCCAATACGACTACTCAAGCGTCTGCTGAGCCCGATGCGGTAGGGCAATCGGGCGACGCACCCGGTACACAGAGTGCCGCTTGGGAAACCACTCCGGCAGATCTTCGCGTCGTGCAACAGATGCTCGCTAGTTCGCCAGCCGAAGGCTATGGCTTTTGGTACGGCTCGACCGATTCGGGCGTGGCCCGCAGCTTGTCCAGCCAATCACCCTTTGAGCAATTGTCGATGGTCGACACGGATACGCGCCGCGTGGACAGCATGCGCGCTCGACTGCAAGCGCAAGCGATCACCGGCGTGACGGTGCATCAGGCGCAGGCCGCGGCATTTCGCGCGCCGCAGTATGTGGGGCACATGGTGTTCGTCGCGCCCGATTGCGTAGACCGCATCGCTGCTGAAATTGCAGATGGCATCGCTGTCGGAAACACGTCTGGGATTGCCTCACCGGACAGTTCATCCACCAGCACCGCGCACAAACCCATACGACAAGCACAAACGCTGGCCAGCTTGTATCAAACGGTCAGGCCCTATGGAGGCACGTTGCATTTGTTAACCACCATCAGCAGCGGCGATCAGGGGTCCGCCAAAATCGAGGCTGAACAACTGGCAAAGCTGGTCGACGGGCTAGGCCTTGAGAAGGCCCAGGTCGAGGTCCGCGACTATGGAGTGTGCATCAGCCGCGTGGGCGCGCTGCCAGGCTCCTCCGACTGGACGCACCAGTACGGAGACGTGTCCAATACGCTCAAGTCCAACGACAGCCGCGTCAAGCTACCCCTAGGCGTGCTGTGGTTCGGTGGCAACAGCAATCTGGACGTTCTACCACGACACGGCCACGGACCACCGCAGCAAGTCGTCGGTGGACGATTGTATATCCAAGGCATGAATAGCCTCAGTTGCCGCGACGTCTACACCGGACGCGTCCTGTGGAAGCGAGACTTTGAAGACCTCGGCACGTTTGACGTGTATTTCGATACGACCTACGAAGATACCCCGCTCGATACGAAATACAATCAAGTCCACATCCCCGGCGCTAACGCGCGCGGTACGAATTATGTCGTGACCGAGGATCGCGTCTACATGCTGGTCGACAACGCTTGCCTAGCACTCGATCCGCTCACCGGTGAAACACTCCACCAACTTGAACTTCCCACCGACGACAACGGCGATCAGGCCGAGTGGGGTTATATCGGCGTCTACGAAGACGTGTTGATCGGCGGACTGGGTTTCGCCAAATACCGCGAGCGGCACGGCTTGGAGTTCGAGGAGGACAAAGAGCTGAGCGTCAACAAGGCTGGCTTTGGCTCTAAGAGCCTTGACCGCGCAGCGAGTGTCGGACTGATTGGCTTTGACCGCCACACCGGTGAAAAGTTGTGGCAGGTCATGGCCAAACACAGCTTTTGGCACAACGGCATCGTGGCTGGCGGCGGTAAAATATATTGCCTGGATAAAAACCCCAGCCATATCGAAGAGGCCCTGCTGCGGCGCGGCCAACCGGAACCCGACGACTACCGCATCCTGACGCTGGACTATCGAACCGGTCAGACGCTGTGGGAAGTCAGCGAAGGCATCTTTGGAACGTGGCTGGGCTACTCGCCACAGTTCGACGTGCTGCTGCAAGCCGGCGCTAAGGCCAGCGATCGCCTGGTCTCCGAAACAGGCCACGGCATGACCGTCTACCACGCCAACGATGGTTCGATCCAGTGGCAGAACCCTGACCTGGAATACTCGGGGCCGTGCATTCTGCACAATGATTTGATCATCACCAACGCCAACTCCTACACGGATTCAGCGGGCGCCTTTAACCTGTTAAACGGTAGGCAAAAGATGGTTAAAAACCCACTGACTGGAGAGATACAGCCATGGAAAATCACGCGAGCGTACGGCTGCAATAGCATCATCGCCAGCGAGAACATGCTCACTTTCCGCTCTGGCGCTGCGGGTTACTACGACCTGTTGACTGAGGGTGGCACGGGCAATCTGGGCGGCTTCAAGTCGGGCTGTACTTCCAATTTGGTGGTGGCCAACGGCGTGCTCAACGCGCCGGACTATACGCGGACATGTAGCTGTGCGTATCAAAATCAAACTTCGCTAGCACTCGTGCACATGCCGGACATCGACATGTGGACCATCGACTTGATCGCCACCAGTGCCACGCCTGACCAGTTGTTCGAAAACTTGGCGATCAACTTTGGTGCCCCCGGTCATCGCCGGCAAGCCGACGGACAGTTGTGGATGGAGTATCCCGTCATGACGGGCGATTCCATGCCGATCGATATCGAAACCAATGCGGATGCCAAGACATTCCAGCATCACTCGTCGCTGCTCAAAGGTGTCGAGCGACCTTGGGTGCTGGCCTCAGGACTGGAGGATCTGACAGAGCTGCGCATTGGCATGCGCGTCAAGCCGCCCAAGCCGGCTGAGGCAGCAGCGGATAAGGCAGTGACTGATAAGGCGGCGGGCGATAAGGCCAAGTCCAAATCCGAGAAGGTCAAGGGGACCGCACACAGCGACTCGACAGGCGACCAGTCCAGTGGGCAACTGGTGGGTACCACGCTGGCCAGCTTCAGCGAACCTACCCACTTCTACGATGTGCGATTGCACTTCTCCTGCTCGCCGATCGCCAACCATGGCCGCCGAGTGTTCGACGTCTATGCCCAGGATGAACTGGTGCTCAGCGACGTGACGATCGATCCGGCTGACGGCTCGGGCCATGAGACGGCTGAACATTTGCTAGAGCACATCCCCATCGCAGGCAATCTGCAATTGCGATTTGTGCCCAAACAAGGAACCGCCGTGCTGGCGGGCATAGAAATCGAAAAACGCGATACCGAAAAGAGATAGTACCTATGAACAAGTCCTTGCGCATGTTCTTGTCGGCCGCCATGGCTGTAGCGGCTTCCGCCACCGTTGTCATGGCTTGCCAAGTGCCCGTGTTTCGCTACGCCCTGGAGCGCTGGTCGGCGGATAAGTACCAAGTTATCGTGCTATCGTCCCAGCCGCTCGACGCAGCCCAGAACACCAGCCTGCAACGCCTGCAAGCCGCCCAGGCCGAGCAGGGAGCCAATTTTGAGGTAGCCACGGCCGATATAACGACGATTCAGGACCAGCGCTTGTTGAAACTGTGGAACCAACATCAGCTCAAGGACTCGCCGCTAATGGTCGTGCTCTATCCACACACGGCGGAAAATGTCGCGGATCGCGTCATCGAATCCGGCGAGCTGACCGGTCAGGCTGTGGATCGTCTGCTGCAGTCGCCAGTCCGCAAGGAAGTTGCGCAGCGGCTAGCTAGCGGGCAATCAGCCGTCTGGATTTTCGTTCCCTGCGGTGATACCGAGAAAGACGACTTGGCGCTGCGCACGCTTGAACCGCGTCTAGCCGCTAACCAACATAACCTAACGGTGCCGACGGCCGAGGTTCTCGATATCGATCCGTTGCGCTTGGAGAATAACAAAATTCCGCTACGCATCGAGTTTTCGATCGTCAAGCTCGATCGCCACGACCCGCAAGAAACTTTCCTGTCAGCCGTACTGGCGCACAGCGAAGCCGAGTTGTCGCACAGCGAACCGCAAGCCTTTCCCGTGTTCGGGCGCGGCCGAGTTCTCTACGGATTGGTTGGTCGAGGCATCATGCCCGCCACGATCGACACCGCCTGCAAGTTCATGGCCGGACCGTGCTCGTGCCAAGTCAAAAACCTTAATCCAGGAGTCGATCTGCTGTTGTCCTATAAATGGGATCAAGCAATCGAGGGAT
>JBEBXX010000021.1:0-11657 GCA_040391435.1 Aureliella helgolandensis
AGCTCCGGGCAATAACGCCGGGCAATAACGCTGGGCAATAACGCTGGGCAGTAACGCTGGGTAGTAACGCCGGGCAATAATGCCAGTCCACAATACTGGTACGATGGAGTCTTTCCATGGCTACGATGATGACCGACAGCAATCGCAATGTTACCGGTACAACCGCCCGCCGTCGGATCCTGTGGGTCGACGGCGTGGGCGGCTACCTACTGCTCGATCGCGATGACGTCTCTGTGGGGCAGGCCGTCTCGGATAACTCCGCGGACGTTGCCATCGTGGGAGACTTGCGGCGTCGAGCGGGCGTGCTGCGTCGCTCGGGCGGTGATTATCTGCTGCAACCGCTACAGTCGACCCTGCTGAACGACCAGCCGATCGAGCGCGCCGAGTTGCTCAAGCACAATGATCTACTACAGTTTGGCCAGCGAGTGCGGCTGAAGTTTACGCAGCCCCATCCGTTGAGCGCAACGGCGCGCTTAGATCTGGTGGGGTTAGGAAAATTTAAGCCCTATGTGGATGCAGTACTGTTGCTTGCGGATTCCTGTTTGATCGGCCCGCAAGCCAACTGCCATGTGCGTTGTCCGCATTGGTCCCAGACCAACCAAGTCCCCTTGGCCTTGGTGCGGCGACAACACGACTGGTTTTTCAACGCGCAGCAAGAAGTGCTCGTTCACGGAGTGCCTCAACGTGGTCTGATCCCGCTCGCCGATGGCTTGCGGCTGAGCGGACCGGATTTTTCGCTGAGCATCGAGTTGGCTACAATGACGATTGATTAAGAAACCATTCTAGACCTGCTGACCCGAAAGATACAGCGGGATCAATCGCCCGCTACAATGCCGACCGGAGAGCCTGTGCAGGCAGACCACCGCACCACTACGACCGCGTCTGCCGCGGGACGCAGGCCAGTTCAGGGACCAGCCATGAAATTCAAATTTGGAAATGGCGATCAACCGCTCGACGGCTTTACGATCAAAAGAGGTGTAGGCATCGGCGGCTTTGGCGATGTCTATTTCGCCGTCAATGACGCTGGAAAGGAGGTTGCGCTCAAGCAGATCCAGCGCAATTTGGAGGTGGAGATTCGCGGGGTTCGCCAGTGCATGAATCTCAAGCATCCCAATTTGATCGGCCTGTACGACATCAAATTCGACTCGGCCGAGCAGGGCTGGATCGTCATGGAATATGTGGCTGGGCCAAGCCTACGCGATGCCATCGAGTCACATCCCCAAGGCATGCCAGCGGCTGAGCTGAAACGCTGGTTTGGGCAATTGGCCGCCGGCGTAGCCTATCTGCACGACCATGGGATCGTGCATCGCGATTTGAAACCTGCCAACATTTTTGACGACTCAGGCACGGTCAAAATCGGCGATTACGGTCTCTCCAAATTCATCTCCTGCTCGCGCCGCGGCGGTCAGACCGAAAGCGTCGGTACGTTCCACTACATGGCACCCGAGATCGGCAAAGGAGAATATGGCAAGGAGATCGACATCTATGCCCTAGGGGTCATCCTCTACGAATTGGCTACTGGCAGCGTCCCGTTTGATGGCGAGAGCAGCCAAGAGATCATCATGAAACATTTGACGGCCGACCCCGACTTGTCGGTCGTCAGCGAGCCGCTGCGCGAAGTAATCGGTCGCGCCTTGATCAAGAATCCCAACAGCCGCACGCACGATGTGCGGGACATGCTTCGGCCCTTGGGCCTACATATCGACCGGCAGTACGTGGTGGCACCTAGCGACACTTATACTGCAACCACACCACCCGTCGTCACGCAGCCTGAAGACTATGCTGGGCCGGCGGCTACTTCGGGCGACCCGAGTTACAGTACCCCACCGTTTGTGGCTTACAATTACCAAGAACCCGTGGCAAAACTGGTCCGCGAAAGCTGGACACAACTCAGCGGTTGGTGGGGGCAATTGCAACTGCAGCCCGGCTTAAAGACGATCCTCCTGGTGATGGCGATCATCGTTCTGGCAACCAACTCCAGGCCGGTGCTATCGCTGCTGCTTCTGGCGCTGATGCTGTACGTCCCCTACTATGCAGTGTGGTGGTTGACGCTCAGCCCGCAGCCTGCCACGGCCCTCCAATCAAACCGGGGTCGCAAAAAACACAGCACCTGTGAAAAATATCGACGCTACAAACAGCATCGCCGCAGCGAGCGAAACGCAGCGACCGCGTGGCGCTCAGGTACCCTGCCGGTCCAGCCGCAGCGGGTACAGACGCAGCGACCATTGGCTCAAGCGGCCGCGCAACCGCCCGTGCACTGGCAGGCCGCAAGCACTGCCCCCCCACGTCCTCCCGTGTCGCGACCGATGAGCGCGCGACAATGGCGATTAGCCCAGCGCATGCAATTGGCCCAGTGCTCGCGCCGCCAAGTATGCAGCGAAGTGACCGCTAGCTGGCTCGGCGCGGCGTGCGTCGTAGCCGTACTCGCCGGGCTGGCTGCCCTGTTTCAGATCGGTACCGGCCATGCGTTTCAACCCATGGTCATCGGCACGATTTGGGCTGGCCTAACCGCCCTATCCATCGCCTGGGTATCGATCCTGTTGGGCAAAAGTTGGCAGCGCGAAGGTGGTGACTGGGCGACGCGCGCGTTTTTGCAGCTCTGCAGTGGCTTCGCCATCGCGGCTTTAGCCTATGGCTTGGACCGCTTCCTGATGGTCCCGTGGGATACGCTGGCGCGCGAGCCCATGAGCCAAACTGCCATCCAACGTTGGCAAGGCTTTTTTGGTGCCGACGGACAACCGCTGTTGCCGGCTTACTTGGCTTTTTTCCCACTGCTGATGGGCATGGTGCAATGGTGGAAGCAGGTCGATCCGCTGCGTCGCGCCCGCCTGAGCTTTCTGGCCGTGATCTGGAGTGTGGCGGCGGCCAGCTTAATCCATTTGTTAATCCCGTTTCCTCAGCCCTGGGGCGCCTGGATCGCCGCCGGCGCTTCACTGGCCATCCAGCTTTCCAGTCCTTGGCTCAACCCAGCCGACGAGCGACACTAGCTATGAAACTCAATAAAATTTGTCTGCCACATGCGCTGTTGTTTTGCCTGCCCCTGGTGAACTGCAGCTTGGGTGTCTGCAGCGACGGAGCCCCAGTGGCGGACCACCCACCCAGCTCGCAGCTCGTGTCGACCAACGGGGCGAGCGAGGCTCAGACAGTGACTGGCAATGCGGGCAGCGCAGCATCTGCCACGCAAGCCGCGGCGGAGCGACCTCCGCGCCCCTCTGAGCGACCCGGCGACGCACAGGCATCTGAAACTCGTCCTGCGCTCGCCGACGAGGAAAGCTGGACCGACGCATACATCGCGGGCGGCACCACACACACTGGGGCCTCTGAAGCGGAGGCATCCGACGAGACCGGTCTTGGCTCGTCCACTTGGCCACAGACTCCTCACGCACCAGCCGTCAGGCGCGAACTATCCGTCGAGCCTGGCACGTTGGATTTGCTCCCCGACGATGCGCCCGCCTGGGTGGGAAGCCCGCCTGACCTCAGCCAGGACGTGCACCGACTGTTTGTCGGTGGACAGATCGCCGAATCGGAAGTCGAAGCGGCCGAGGGTCTCGATGCGTCGCTAGTCAGAGCCATTCGCCAATACGTCGAGAAACATCTCCTGCACCAGGCCGGGAGCAGCCGAGGGCTTTCCACAAAACTCACCGCCGATTATGTGTGGAAGAACCTCATCGATCATCGCTCCGGCTACGTCGCCAAACTCAATACGCCCGGTCAACCCATGTATCAGAAATGGGTCACCGTGTCGATTACACCCGAACAGCGCGGCGAGATGCAGCGTTGGCACCGCGAAGCGTTGCAGCTCCAGCGGCTGGCCCCGATCGGCGTAGGTTTCACTAGCTTGTTGGCCTGCGTGGGTCTGCTGCACTTGATACTCCGCCGCAAACCCGGGCTCAACCCGCCCCGCTAGCCTCACGCGCTAGCGTAGGGCCATACCCAACTCGACGCTAGCGCGTTAGAACTGGCTCACGCAGCATTTAAAAGGAGACTACATGAGCGGCGAAGATGTCGCGGAACAGCTATTGGTTCAGCGAGTTGGCGAAGGGCAGCCGCAGGCCTGGGAGGATCTAATCGCCCGCTACGAGGGGCGGCTGCTGGCTTTCGTCGATCTTCGCGTGCGCAGTCGGGCTGTCAGCGAAGACATCGTGCAGGAGACCTTTATTGGCTTTCTCAACAGTCTGCCCAACTACGATCGCCGGCGGCCTTTGGAGAGCTATCTGTTCGCGATTTGCACTTACAAACTGACCGATCACCTGCGCCGCGAAGGACGCCGACCGACGCTTTCCCTGGACCACAGTTCCCGCAGCAGCGCCGCTGCGTGGCCGATCGTCTCGGCTCGTGAGCGAGGAGCGAGCACGATTGCCCGCAGTGGCGAGCGCAAGCAGCTCGAAGAGCAGGCCTTGGTGGAAGCGTTGCAAGATCAAATCGACAAATGGCGCACGCGCGGTGACTGGAATAAGCTCAAATGCATCGAACTGCTGTTCGTCGCCGGACAGGGCAATAAGCAGACGGCCGAGGTGTTGGGACTGAGCGAACAGCAAGTCGCGAATTTCAAGGCCGACTTCTTGGCTCGCACCAAAGCCCTGGTGGGCCGCCAACAGCTCGATATGGAAGTTTTTCCAGAGCTCGCGACTACCAGCGGACCTCCATTTGGTTGACGATCTGCTGCGCCAGTTGCTCCATAGCTCGCAATTGGCTTGTCGCGATACTCTGGCCTGCTTCGGGGACGAAATCGCTACCCTGAATAAACGAAAATGCCAGCTCGCCCTGGGGCACGAAGCGATTTTCCATCAGCAGATGTCCCTGACGGTCGGTCCACGTCAGTTCGACGGCGAGCATGTTCTCTAGCGCCCGCGGCTCGTCCGTATTGGCTTCCACGATCACACGCTTGGTTTGCGATGCAATGCGGCAAGTCAACGTGCTATCGGCACTCGGATCGGCGACGACTTTGTACGGCGTCCGCAGTTCGACTTCCTTCTGAATCGCCTCGGTCAATTGCACGCCTAGTTCGGGGCGAAAAGTCTCGTTGCGAACTACCGGAATATAAATTGTGCGCACGCCGGGATTGTAGAGCGAGGCAGAGCCAACTTGATAGCCCGCACAGCCGCAAGCTAAGCAGATGGCGCCCATGCACAGAGCTGCAAGTCCAGCCCGGCGTGCACGCCCGGCGGATTTTTCAAGCGGTCGGGCTGGGTCGTTCGCGCCTCGAGCTGGCTCTTCAAAAGCTCCTGCTCGAGCGGGTGCTGGTTCATCGCGGCGCAGTGGCATGGCTACTCCAGCGTACTGTTGCTGGGCCCGGGACGCTCTTCGTCCTGGGCATTGAACATCCATACGAGTGGCTTGAAACGCTGAGGCGGATCGTCCGGCGCAGCCTCCAGTTCGCTCAGCATGGCGGTCGCCTGTTCGGCAAACGGCGTATCGGCGTATTCATCCAACAGACGCTGATAGTGGAAACGCGCTGCCTTGTTCTCGGATCGCTTGTAGCGGTAGTCGGCTTGCTTCCAGATCCGCTCCGCCATTTGAAAGCGAATCTTGGAGTAGGCTTGATTCAGCTCCTGCTGCTTTTCAGAAGCCTCCTGCGGGAATTGCCGCACCATCTGCTTGATGCGCGCTTGGGCATTGGTCAGCGGAATACTGCTGTAGTCTGCCCCCTGGTAGGACGACAGCAGACTTTGCAGCTCCAAAAACTGCGCGTTGAACTGGTGTTCGCTATCAGGGAAGGTCAAACGCAGATCGGCGAAAGTATCCGCCGCGCTCTCGAATTTACCCTTTTGAAAATCCTCCACGGCCAAGCGCATCGTGGCATCGTCGCTGACCTTGCCAGTGGGATTGTCCAGCCGCATTTTCTCTAACACTCGCTTGCCATGTCCGCCGGTATCGTTGTACGGAAATTTTGGATCGGTAAAATTGACAACCACAAACGGCTTGTGCTTCACGTTGTCCGTCTTGAGCCAGTAATCGGCAATTTCAAAGCGCCGCGAATCGACGTGGTCTAAATAGGGATTGCGAGGATATTCTTTGATCAACTGTGCGTACAGTCGTTCGGCTTGGTAATAGTCCTCGGCGAAGAAATGCGACTCGGCGGCCCACATCAGCGCCTCCTGCTCCAGGCTGGAACTCTGCCAATTTTTGGCGGCGTTCTGGAATTTGGTAGACGCTTCGCGGAACAATCGCGCACGTTCGGCAGCCTCAGCGGCGGTGGCTTGATTGAATAATTGCTCCCCCTCGGAGAACAGGCTCTTGGCCAGTTTGACATCCTTGCGGCGTTTGGCGCGGAGCCCCATGCGGGACAGGAACGTTTCGCCGGCCTTGCCCTTTTCCGCGGTCACCCCTTCGGGTTGATAGACGCCATCTTCGGCATATGGCTCGTCGTCATTGATGGTCGGGTTTTCGATGCTCTGACGCGTTGCATCGTAGTCCGATAGCAATGCTCGCTTGGGAGAAAATATGGAGCATCCCATCAGCGCAGCACTCAGCAGGAGCGGCACCGTCAGGACCAGCACGGCTGGCCGCCAGCGAGTTAATTGTGTTGGGCCTCTGCGTTTCAACGCCCAAGCTCCTGTAAATAGGGATGCATCTGCAGTTTGCGATCGAGCAGCACGGTCAAGTAACGTGTGACTACCCCGCGAATAACCGATCGATGGTTTGGGCTCAAGGTCGATATTTCGATCTCGCGCCAGCGACTGTCGCTAAAGTTTTCCAATTCGTCAATTGCCGCACGCGGCACACGGATCATTTGTGGCTGCCCGACTTGGCAGTTCGCACACAGCACGCCGCTGGCCAGGGTCCCAAAAACCCACCAGGGAGTATCCGCCACCGGTTGGCTGCACTGTGCGCACAGTCGCCAACTGGGCAGGTGCCCTACCAACCGCAACATTTGTAATTCCCAGCGCAGCACCACCCCCCCCAGTTCCTGGCCTGGATCGGAGATGGCCGCCAACGTCGCTTCGGCCAGTTCGAATATTTCAGGCTGTCGATCCTGCTTGTCGGTCAGTCGCTCCAGCAACTCGGCCACATAATAGCCCGCGTACAGCCGCAATAAATCGCGCGCACCGCCGCGGAAGCGCCGAGTCAGCTTAGCCTCGGTCAGTAGATCGAGAGCATCGGAACTCTTGGAGATGAACACTACGCGACAGATCGAAAGCAGGTCAAGAGCAGCTTCGAACGGGCTTTTAGGGCGTCGTGCACCTTTGGCTAACACGGATAGCTTGCCGAAATCACGCGTATAGATGTGGGCGATGAGGCTGGTTTCGCTCCATGGAATCACCCGCAGCACCACAGCATCGGTCTGTTCAACAGCCACTGAACGGCTCCCTGATAGTTAACAAACCTCCCAGGCTGTCTTCCCTTGGCCCGTTTGGGTACGCATAATGCATGTTGAGCTCAGTGGTAGCTTTTATGGCTGCCAATTGGACAGCGGTCAGACAATTCGGCTGGAATTTGACGCATGCTTGAAATGTGTTCGGAGGGAAGCTACCGTGCAGTGGACAGAGCCTAACATTTTAATTGCAGACGACGATCGCGACTTTCGCGAGTCGCTGGCTGAGGTTTTTGCGCGCCGCGGTTATACTACGCGCTTGGCTGCCGATGGCCGCGAGGCGGTGCAGATCGTGCAGAATGACGGCGGCTTGCATATCGTAATCCTCGATGTTCACATGCCTCGCCTGTCGGGTATCGAAGCCCTGATGGAGATTCGGCGCGTCGTAGCTGTGACCCTGCCGTGCATTCTCATGAGCGCGCAGCTCGACGATGCAATCGTTCGTCAAGCCGAGGAGCTCAATACCGCCTCAGTATTAGCCAAGCCCTTCACGCTGCGGGCTGTGACGGGCACCGTGGAACAGATCCTCGCCCAGTCTTACGGCTGGAAGATGTAGCCCCAGGTCAAGCCGCTCAGTCGGCCGCCCGCGCATGCACAGGCGACCGATAAACGCGGTGTAGCTAGAGCACTCTGTGACTAGAGCACGCGGTGACCAGCCACACTCCGCAGGCTCGGTCTGGTACTTGTCAGTCCGGTACTTGTCGGTCTGGTGGCGCACCGACGCGCTTAAAATCAAACGCTCAAAACGCCGCTTAGCTCGAGTACTCGGCTGAGAAGAACGTCTTGCTCTCATCGACGGTCGGCTTGATCGTGCGCGCACCCTCTTTCCAATTGGCAGGGCAGACTTCGCCGTTGTTTTCGAAGAACTGCAGAGCCTTGACCATGCGTAGAGCTTCGTCCACGCTGCGTCCGAGCGGCAAGTCATTGACTACCTGATGCCGCACAACCCCTTGCTGGTCGATCAAGAACAGGCCTCGCAGGGCGACCGTCTCTTCGCTAAGCACAGCGTAGTCGCGCGAGATCTGCTTGCTCAGGTCAGCTACCAGCGGATAGCGGATGTTGCCAATGCCCCCCTCGTCGCGCGAGGTATTGCGCCATGCTAGGTGTGAGAAATGGCTATCGACGCTGACGCCGATGATCTGCACACCGAGGGCTGAGAACTCCTCCTGGCGATCGGAGAAAGCGATGATCTCTGTAGGGCATACAAAGGTAAAGTCGAGCGGATAGAAGAACAGCAAAACATACTTGCCGCGGTAGTCGCTCAGCTTCAATTCCTTGAACTGGCCATCTGCCATAACTGCTTGAGCCTTGAAATCAGGGGCAGCTTTGGTCACCAACACACTCATGAAAGTCTCCTATCGAAAGCCAAGTGTTTATATTAGAAATCGCTTAGCCCTATAATTTACCAGTCCCTACATCAATTGGCGAGAGCATCGCGGCGGGTCGGCTGGTAGGCTGGTAGCTTGGCAGCCCGCCCAGTGCTGTTACGGCTTATAATGGCACGTTTCACCCCAGGTACGGTCCGCATGTCATCTACAACCAACCCGCCAGCCCCCAAGTCCGATTCCAACTGCACGCTGGCCGAACTGAAGCAAGTGGTCGAGGAGTTCGTCAGCCAGCGAACGTGGCACAAATTCCATAACGCTAAAAACCTAAGCATGGCCCTGGCGGTCGAAGCTGCCGAGCTGATGGAGCATTATCAGTGGTTGACCACCGAGCAGACCGTGGCCGGCGAGGGCTACGACCTGCAGCAGGTGACCGACGAACTGGCCGACATCTTCAGCTACGTACTCGCCCTGGCCAACACGCTCGACATCGATCTGACGAGCGCTGTGGTCAACAAAATGGTCAAAAACCGGCTCAAATACCCGCTTAGCTAACTTCGCAGCTCATAGCCAACTTCTTAGGCTGCTAGCTGAGTTCAAGGCTGCTAGCAGCTCGCAGCTTCTAGCTGATCTCGAAGATCCCCTCGATCTCTACGGCAATTCCGCTGGGCAGCGCGTTGGTACCCAGCGCACTGCGAGCGCCGATGCCTTGATCGGGGCCGAATACGTCCGCGAACAATTGGCTGCAGCCATTGACGACCTGTGGCTGCTGGTCAAACTCGTCGGTGCAGCGAACCAAGGCCAGCAGTTTGACCACGCGCGTTACGCGGTCCAGGGTCCCCAGGGCAAACCGCAGCGTGGATAGCATGGCCAAACCGGTCTGACGCGCCGCTGCCTGGCCTTCTTCGAGACTCATGCCATCGCCCAGGCGTCCCATGATCAGCGTGCCGTCGCTCTTGAGTGGCCCGTGCCCCGAGAGGTAGGCCACGTTGCCGACAACCACGACCGGCTTGTACAGCCCAACCGGCTTGGGGGCTGGCGGGAGTTCGATTCCAAGCTTCGTCAAACGTTCTTCTGCAGACATCAGAGTTTCCTTCGAGGTTAAAACATGCGGTAGCGAGAGGGCTGGGCAACGTGCTGGGCAACCTGTTGAGCTATGCAATTGGGTTCAACTGTGTTCAACAGTCTTTACGATTCCGCCGAGCCTGACAAGTATCCCGGCTGGACGCAGTGGCGACTTGTCGCGGCACTCCTGGGCGAGAGTCGCTGCAGTACCCTTGAACAATCGGTCCATTCAGGGGATGCTGTAGCTTTGCGTGACTGCCAGCGGCAGCGGGCGAGACGATCGCTCAAGACGGCAACGAATCACAAACTGGCAACACAACCAGAGGACAGCGAAATCCCATGGCAGGAACTCTGTTTGATCTATCCAACGATGTGGCTGTGGTCCTCGGGGGCACTGGCGGGCTGGGTGGAGCAATGGCCGATGCTCTGGCTGCTGCCGGTGCCAAGGTCGCTGTGCTCGGCCGCAGCGCCGAGCGCGGTGCCGAGCGAGTCAGCGCGATCGAGCAAGCTGGTGGACAAGGCATGTTTCACGCGGCCGACGCCCTGGACAAGCAGTCGCTGCTGGCCGCCCGGGATGGGGTTGCGGAGAAGCTCGGCCGCATCACTATTTTGGTCAACGCGGCTGGGGGCAATCGTCCCGAGGCCACATTGCCCCCTGGAGCCGACTTCTGCAAACTCCCCCTGGACGCGTGGCGCGACGTGTTCGATCTGAATCTGGTAGGAGGCGTACTGCTCCCCAGCCAAGTCTTTGGGGAGTCGATGTTAGCGGCCGGCCAGGGGAGCATCATCAATATTGCCTCGATGTCCGGCATGATTCCATTGTCGCGCGTGGTGGCCTATTCGGCAGCCAAAGCGGCCGTCATCAATTTGACTCAGTTCATGGCCCGCGAATGGGCCACGCGGGGCGTCCGCGTGAATGCCATCAGCCCCGGCTTCTTTCCCGCTGAACAGAACCGCAAGCTGTTGTACAACGAGGATGGCTCGCTGTCGGATCGCGGCAGCCAAATCATCGGGCACACCCCCATGGCCCGCTTTGGCCAAGCTCACGAATTGGGCGGCGCCGTATGTTGGCTCGCCTCACAGGCCGCCGCCGGTTTTGTGACCGGACAAAACATCGTGGTCGATGGCGGCTTTTCCGCGGTCACCATCTGACATGTGACATGTGACTGCTCGTGAATCTCTCACAGCCTGTAATTTTCCATTGTTCCTCCAACACCGCAGAAAGCACCCAGCATGGCTCAGCTAAAAATCAAATCCGACGCGGCCCTCGATTTCCTGTCACTCGGCGCGCTCGTCCACCGTCTAGATCCCGGCATTATTCCCTTTCGCAAGGCCCGCTCGTTCGAAGTGCATGTGTCGGGGGGAGAATACAACGCGGCCGCCAATTTGTCCGACTGCTTCGGGCTTAAGACCGGTGTGGCCACAGCCATGGTCAACTACGGCGTGGGAGAAATCGTACAACGCGCAGTGCGCGAAGCGGGCGTCAAACCGTTCTACAAGTGGTTCGAGCACGACGGCGTGCGCGGCCCCAACATCGCCACCGTCTACAGCGATCGCGGTCAGGGCGTGCGGCCCCCAGTCGTGTTCTACAATCGCGCTAACGAAGCAGGTGCAATGCTCAAGCCGGGCGACTTCGACTGGGATAAGATCTTCGCTGACGGCGTCAAGTGGTTCCACTCCGGGGGCATCTTCGCCGCGCTGTCGCCCACCACATCCGAGTTGATCGTGGAAGGTATGCAAGCCGCCCAAGCCGCTGGCACAATCACGTCGTTCGACCTGAACTATCGCGCCAAACTGTGGCAGACCATCGGCAGCGAAGCCAAGGGACAGGAGATGTTCCGCAAGATCGCGTCGAACTGCGACATGCTAGTCGGCAATGAAGAGGATTTGCAGAAGGGCCTGGGCATGAAGGGCCAAGACGTCGAGAACAAATCCAAGCTCGACCCCAACCA
>JBEBXX010000022.1:0-11434 GCA_040391435.1 Aureliella helgolandensis
CCCCCTTGGTGCCAGTAGCCTTAACCACAAATCGGGGGCCGTCGCTCTTGACGATCTCCGCCGTAATCTGCAAAGTTTGGCCGGGTTGCACGAAGTCGGCAAACTTGACGTTTTTTGCCTCTCGAAGCAACACCAAACCCGACTGAAAGTCCTCAGTTGCACGGACTAATATGGCCGAGGCCTGAAATAGAGCTTCCAGCATCAGCACACCCGGCATGACCGGGAAACGCGGAAAGTGATCGCGCAAATAATCTTCGTCCGCTTCGAGTGAGCGATAGGCTTCAATTCGCTTACCAGGCTCCAGCAGGGTTATTCCGTTGAGTTGAATAAATCTCATGCATTTTCTCTCATGTAAGGTCGCTCGAGGGCTCTCGTCGGCTGGGCGCATTGCTGCGCACGTGCGGATAGGGATAAAAATACATCCAGTGCGTGATAGGTTTAACCACTTTACCTATTCCGCTCAACGGGAGCACTCCTATAAATATCGACTAGGACCACACTGAAACTTGCTTTACCAGCTACAATTGGTGTTTGGATTCCCCTCGGATCGTTCGGTAACTTGGGATTGTATTGGGAGTCGAGTATGCGCGCTCAAACAGGATGTTTTCCAGGCTGGCTGCTGCTCACGGGCTGGGTCTGCCTATGGGGGATCCACGCCTGGACGCCTGCAGCAGCTCTGCAGGCTGCTGATCCAACGCCAGACGCACTCCGCAAGACCGCTGCTTGGGCTTGGCCCGAGGCGAGCCTGTACGAACAGCAGTTGCTCAGTTATCTGGACCAGCGCGACGCCTCGCCCGAGCTACGTGAGCAAGTTGAAGCATTTTGGGAAAAGACGCAAGAGGCTGCCCGCGGCCCGGAGCTGCTCGATCGACTGCTCGACGTGGGGGGGGTGATCGAGCCGCGTCTAGCCGAGCTTAACGCCCAGCTCCGCTCTCCGACCGCAGCCCCGGTCTACCCTGGCAAACTAACATGGCTCACCAGCGACGTGCCGGGCTGGCTGCAGGACACCGTTCGACTCGCCTGTGGACGAGCTTTCGGGCAGCGACGACTATACGACGAATCCCTGGAACTGCTGGCTAGTTTAGAAATTTCCACGGTTTGCGACCCCGCCACGTTGCTGTTCTACCGCGCCGTGGCCGAGCATCATTTGCTGAAGAAGGACGAGTGCCTCGCCAACGTCCAGTTGTTATTGCAGCGCCAGAGCGAACTGCCAACTAGATTTTCCAGCGTAGCCCAGTTGATGGCGGCCGACATCCAACCCTTGGCCGAAGACAGCTTGGACGAAGTTGCGCGGTTGATGCAGGTGGTCCATCGACGGCTGGATCTGGGCCGCGCGGGCTCGCGCGTGCGCGATGAGGAGCAGCAGATCGTCGATAAGCTCGACAAGTTGATCGAGAAGATCGAAGAGCAGATGCAGCAACAACAGCAACAGCAGCAGCAACAACAGTCCGGCTCTCCATCGCCGGCTCAAATGCAGCCCATGGACTCGAGCCAAATTGCAGGAGGCCGCGGAGCGGGCGATGTTGACAATCGCGACAATGGCGACCGGGCCGGCTGGGGCAACTTGCCACCGGCCCAGCGGCAAGAGTCGCTGCAGCGCCTGACCGAGGAGCTGCCCAGCCATTACCGCGAAGTGATCGAAGGCTATTTCCGTCAGTTGGCCAAAGAGAGCAAATAGGCATCGTGCGGGAAATAAGTGTCTGATAGTCGCCGAACCGCTCCGCCGGTCCGCTGTCTAGTCGCCGCACCGCTCCGCCGGTCCGTTGTAATACTTCCGATCGACGGAGCGATCGTGCGACAATAATTTCCCGCACGATGTTAAGCTATTGTGTATAGTGCAGCACGATTGTGCAGGTAAAACTGCGAGCCAGGTGCGCGTTGACAGCCCATTGAGCTGGGCTGGGTGATCTGCCAGGCCTTCCCCCCTACATACTCCAACCCGACCCTATTTCATCCTCGCCTTGAAAGTCACATCATGAACTGTTGCCCACGCCTACCCCGTCTCTTCCTTTTGCTTGCCGCCCTTGCTGTGGCAGGAGCGTTTTATTTGGCTACCAGCGATCGTCCTGTCGCCGCCGACAAATCCGAAAAGTTATTGCGGCATGTCGTCCTGTTCCAGTTCAAAGACTCGGCGTCGAAGGAGCAAGTGCAGCAGGTCATCGACCAGTTTGCCAAGCTGCCCAGCAAAATTCCCGCAATTGCGGCGTTTGAGTACGGCACCGACAACAGCCCCGAGGGATTGGCCGATGGCTTCACTCACTGCTTCCTGCTGACCTTCAAGAGCGCAGCAGACCGCGACGCCTATCTGCCTCACCCCGAGCACAAGGCCTTTGGAGCAGCGCTTAAGCCCGTGCTGGAAAAAGTGCTGGTCGTCGATTACTGGGCTGGCGAGTAACTCACTGCGCTGGCGAGAATTCACTGGGCTGGCCACGGCGGGCTAAACCGTTAGATGATAAGCCCTGGCCGCTCAACTCAGTGCCTTGGTGCCTCCGTGAGAGATAACCTATGGACCACTAATCATTTGCTGAGTAGTTCCCGACTCCGCGTCGCGACAACGGTTGTGAAGCTGAATAACTTGCTCACACCGTTAGATGATAAGCCCTATACCAGTTGACGAAATGCCTCAGGCCTTTTTCGATACTGGTCTGGGGCTTAAAGCCAATTGCCTGCTCCAGCCCGCTGATGTCGGCATACGTTTCGACGACATCGCCGGGTTGTAAGTCGAGATAGTTCTTGACAGCTTTGCGGCCGATGCACTCTTCGATCACCTCGATGAAGCGTTCAAGCGATTCGGGCTCATTGTTGCCGATGTTATACAGGCGATAAGGGGCCGTGGGACTACTGCTTGGATCCGGCTGTTGCAGGTCGAACTTCTCGTCAGGTGTGGCCGTGTGGTCGATCAGCCGCGTTACGGCGGCGATGATGTCGTCGATGTAGGTGAAGTCGCGGCGCATTTGGCCATGATTAAACACATCGATAGGCCGCTCTTCCATGATGGCCTTGGTGAACAGGTAGGCCGCCATGTCGGGACGTCCCCACGGACCATAGACGGTGAAGAACCGCAGGCCGGTAGTGGGCAGTTGATATAGGTGGCTGTAGGCATGGGCCATCAGTTCGTTGGCTTTTTTGGTGGCCGCATATAAACTGACGGGATGGTCCACGTTGTCTTGCGTCGAGAACGGCTGCTTCTTGTTGGCACCATACACGCTGCTGCTGCTGGCATACACCAGATGCTCGACCCGCGTATTGCGGCAGCCTTCGAGGATGTTCCCAAAGGCCACCAGGTTGCTATCGATATAGGCTTGCGGATTGGTTAGTGAGTAGCGGACGCCGGCCTGGGCCGCCAAGTGGACCACGCGCTGGAAGCCGCCCTGGGCAAACAGCCGCTCGACGGCCGCGCGATCGGCCAGGTCGAGCTCCAGTTGCGTAAAGCCCGGCGTGCCTTCGAGCTGCTTTAGGCGATCGCGTTTGAGCTGCACGCTGTAGTATGGGTTGAGGTTGTCGACCCCTACCACGTGTTCACCGGCGGCCAGCAGAGCTTTCGCTAAGTGGAAGCCGATGAACCCAGCCGTACCTGTTACCAATATCTGCCGCATGGCTTACAGTGCCGTCCCTTCTAGGAATGGAAGTGCGATAAGATTGCCCTCTTGGTCGCGGCAATCGCATTCGAAGTGCTCGGGGAACAGGGTTTCGCTACCTAAGATTTGAATAGTTACGCCACTGGATTCCTAGATGTGAATCACTGTGCGGCGTTTATTGTTATTCAAGTAAGCGGGTACTTTGTCGTTGACGCGAATCGTCTAGCGACTGTCCTTGGGCTGCTGGCAGGCCATCATCAGCACGCGGACGACTTCGATGGCCATGCTCTCGCCAGTCTTAACCACCGCCCGGCCCTGACAGCATGGGCAGTCTTCGTACACGCTGCGCTTCAGGCTCGGGCGAATGCGCTGGCGAGTCATTTCGATCAGGCCAAACGGGCTGGTCCGCAGGATTTTGGTGCGTGCCCGGTCGCGGCGCATGGCATCGTGTAGCGCCCGCTCCACTTTGCGACGATGCGATTCGCTGCGCATGTCGATAAAGTCATTGACAATCACCCCGCCCAGGTCGCGCAAACGCAACTGGCGCGCGATCTCGCGAGCGGCGCACAGGTTGAGCTGAAAGGCGTTCTCCTCAGCCGACTTTTCCGAGCGAAACGATCCGCTGTTCACATCGATGGCAACCAGGGCTTCGGTAGGATCGATAACAATGGAGCCGCCGCCTTTAAGTGGCACAGTGCGCCGCTGGATCTTGGCGATCTCTTTCTCAATTCCAAATTTGTGGAACAGG
This sequence comes from Aureliella helgolandensis, assembly GCA_040391435.1. Taxonomy (GTDB): domain Bacteria; phylum Planctomycetota; class Planctomycetia; order Pirellulales; family Pirellulaceae; genus Aureliella; species Aureliella helgolandensis_A. Next base: position 4,327 of record JBEBXX010000022.1, read on the forward strand.
GGTTCTTGTCCATCGTAGAGTTTCAGTCGATTGACAAAGCGTGGCATGGTCAACTGCAAAAACTCTTGGGCGCGATCGTAGGCGGCTGGATCGTCGACAATGATCGTATCGATGTCCTCGGTGAAGATATCGCGAATGGTGCGAATGATCATATCGCTTTCGTGATAGATGTCGGCCGGGCAAGGCGTGGTTTGCACTTTCTTGACCAGCATCTTCCACAGCCGCACGAGATAGGCCATGTCGCGCGATAACTCGCGCTGCGTTCGCTCCTGCCCGGCGGTGCGGACGATAAAGCCCAGGCCCTTGGGAGGGTTGAGCTCCAGCAGCATATTGCGCAGCGTGCGACGGCGCTTATCGTCTTCGATTTTGCGGCTGACGCCCACGCGCCCCAGCGAGGGCATGAGGACTAGATAGCGGCCGGGGATGCTGATGTACGTCGACAGCGTAGGGCCCTTGGTGCCGATGCCCTCTTTGATGACCTGTACCAGGACTTCGTCGCCACGGCGGAAGACCTCTTGTATGGGCGGCTTGAAGCGTGGGCGCGATGAATGCTGGGGACGGCCGTTGCGCTTGCGTCCGCGCTCGGGACGCTCCCCCCGCTTGCCGCGTTCCTTGGAGGCGTCGCTGCCGTTGGCTTCATCCGGCTGATCGTCATCGTCATGTGCGTCGTCTTCATCAATGTCGGCGCCGGGGAATTTACCCTCCATGCATTCCTCAGGGTCGTAGCCCGCTTGGCGGAAGTACTGGGGTTCGACGTCGCTGATATGTAGGAAGCCATTGCGGCCCACGCCAAAGTCGACGAAGGCGGCCTGAATGCTGGGCTCTAGATTGACAATCTTGCCTTTGTAGATGTTCCCCGCAAAGTTGTTTTGGCTGGCGCGCTCCGTGTAGAGCTCCTCGAGTACATCGTCCTCCAAGATCGCAATCCGGCATTCCTCCGGTTGTGAGACGTTGATGAGCATTTCTTTTTTCATAGTTGATTCCTGTTGTGAGCCACAGATGGGCTGCGGATGAGAGTAATTAGTGTGTGTGGAGGTATATACGAACTGTATTGTGTTTAGGCCTAGCCTATGCGTTCAGCGGCGACTGGGCCGGGTCGTGCAGATGCACGGCCGTGCGCTGTAGCGTCGCGCCTGACTCAAGCAGGTGTCCCAGGCCGACGTGCTCCAGTAGCTCGCTGGGGCGCACTGAGCCCAGGGCGACGTTGGGGAGCGAAAATAAAAAGTAGTCTTGCTCGATGCTCAGACTAAAGTGTGGGTCGGCGGTCGAGCACGCGACGGCCTTGCCCTCGCGATCGATGTCCAAACTGTCCTGCCGCTGAATCGAGTCGATTCGCTGGCTGAGTTCGTCCGTGGATTGCAGTCCATGGGCGATGCGGTAGCTGGCGCCCAGCACCCGCGCCTTGCCCAGCGAAGTCTGCAGGGCGTGTAGTTCTAACAGTTCCATGCCCTGCGGCATCTCGCGGCGCAGAACTTCGCCGATCGAATCGAGCTGCACAATTCCTAGCACTTCCAATTCGACCACTTCGTCCAGAGCCTCGATGCCCAGCGCCAAGGCCGATGGAAAGCTGATCCGCGGCTTGGGGTGGAAGCCTTGACTAAAGGCCAACTGCAAGCCCGCTCGTCGCAACAGTCGCTCCCACACGCGGGCTAGATCTCGATGGCTGATCCACCGCAAGTCACCGCATTTGGTGAAGCGAATCCGTAGACGCGTCTTTGTCTGTGGGTCCGGCTGTGGGCTTGTGGGTCGATTGTCGCTAGTCATCGTATGTTAGACCCCTAACGCCATTTCGGGAAGAAGATCGCTAAAGCGAGTTTTTAAATACGCGTCAACCTCGCGAGCGGTGTCAAAATCAAACACGCGTTTGGCGATTTGCACGCAGTCCTCTAGGCTGACCTGCCGCAGAGCCTGCTTCATTTGCGGCAGCATCACCGATGGCGCTGAGAGCACGCGGACTCCCAGTCCAACCAGCAGCAGCGATGTGATGGGATTGGAGCTCATCTCGCCACACACGCTGACCTCGATCCCGGCCCGCTGGGCAACTTCGATCGAGGTGCGTATCAGCCGCAGCACGGCCGGATCGTGGCCAGCATACAGGTCGGCGACGCTTTCGTTACCGCGATCTACTGCCAGGGTGTACTGGATTAAATCGTTGGTACCGATGCTAATGAAGTCGACCTCGCGGACGAAACTCTCGAGCATTAGCACGGCGGCTGGCACTTCGACCATCATGCCCACCTTGATAGGATGGACCAACTGCAGACCCTCTTCGACCAGGTCGTCGATGACCTGCCGCAGCACCATTCGCGCCGTGCGCATTTCGTGCAGAGTGGTGACCATCGGGAACATGATTTTCAGGGGACCATCGACCGACGCGCGGACCATAGCTCGGAGTTGTGTGCGGAAAACTTTCGGTTGCCGCAGCGATAAGCGAATGCTCCGCAGCCCCAGAGATGGGTTGTTCTCAGGGTCGAGTTTCGCAAACTTGCCGACTTTATCTGCCCCTAGGTCGAGCGTGCGCATGATGACGGGCCGGCCGGCCAGTTGCTGAACGACTTCGCGATAGGCCGCCGTCTGCTCGTCCTCGCTGGGCTGGCCATCGCCGGCCATGTATAGGAATTCGGTGCGGTACAGTCCGATGCCCTCGGCTCCGCGGGCTAGACTGCTGCGGACTTCGCCTGGGAATTCGATGTTGGCCAGCAGCGTAATGCGCGTTCCGTCGCGAGTGACTGCGGGCAGATCGCGAATGGCGGTGAGCTTTTCGACTCGGCCCGCGCGAACGGCGATGCGTCGGCGATCCTTCTCAAGCGTCGCCTCGTCGGGCTGCAGGATCACCCGGCCGCGAAAACCGTCGATAATAATGGTCGCGTCGCGTTCGATGCGGTGCAGGAAGCTGCCCAGTCCCACCACGGCCGGGATTTCCATGCCGCGGGCAACGATGGCCGTGTGGCCCCCCGGTCCGCCCACCTCGGTGCAAAAGCCGATGATTTTCTCGCGATCCAGATTGGCCGTCTCGCTGGGGGTTAAATCGTGGCTCAGCAAGATCGACTGGCCCACGGCGTCGGTCACTTGCATGGGGGCACCCCCGAGCGCTTCAAGCAGCGTGCGTTCGACATCGCGGATGTCGCCTGCCCGCTCGGCCAGGGCGTCCGAGCCCATGTTGCGAAAGGCATGCGCGTAGCGACTGAGCACGGTGGAGACGGCGAACTCGGCGCTGTAGCACTCGTCCTGGATCAGCCGCGTCCATTCGCGCAGCAGCGTGGCATCGAGCAGGAGTTGTTGGTGGGCAGAAAAGATGGCCCCCACCACAGGGCTGATTTTCTCGGTCGAATCGCGGCGATGCTGGTCCAGACGCGTAGACGCTTCGGCTATCGCCGTTCGCAAGCGTTCAATTTCGTTTTGGCAGTCTGCGGAATCTATCTGAGAGCGAGTAATCCTATAACCTTCTCGGTCGAGGATTAAAACCTTTCCGATGGCAACTCCCGGCGAGACCGCAATGCCTTGCAGTTCGAGCATGGATGATGGGGGAACAGGTCAAGCAACCACCATATGCTGGCTACGGACCAATAGCCGAGCGAGCGGAGTGGAGGGTGACGAGTGTTCATATTCTGTTCAGTGTACTGTATTGTATTGGTTAGTTCGGATGGGGCTGCTGGAGCCGAAGCGATCAAGCTCGGGATGCACCACGCGGGCCGTCTGCAGCGCTGTCTACGCGCGTCGACGGCCACGCCGCGGGGCTGCCATTAGCTGGTTTGCTCGGAAGCTACCTCCGAATCGGATTCGTCGAATCCTTGTTCAAATAATTCGCACAGCGCGTCCATGGCCTGTTGCGCGTCGATTCCGCTGATTCGCAGATTGAGTTGAGTTCCCTGACGCGCACCCAGTGTAAGGATGCTCATAATGCTCTTACCGTCGATCGCCTGCCCGTCTTTCTCGATCAAGACTTGGCACTGAAAGCGGCCCGCGGCACGCGACAGCATATCCGCTGGTCGCATGTGAATGCCCATCGGGTTGCTTACCGTCACGACCTTCTCAAGCGTATGTGACATAGTGCTCGACTTAGACAAAGTGATTGTTATCAGCCTCTTCGAGCAACTGCATGATGTCTTCGGCGGTCTTGCTCTGCTTGAGGAAGCGGCAGAAGGTTTCATCTCGCAACTGTCGCGAGATGTTCTCCAGTGCCCGCAGATGGTCCCCAGGGCGATCTGGAGGTGAGACCAACAAGAAGAATAACTGGACTTTTTCCCCGTCAAGCGAATCGAAGTCGAGCCCGTCGCTGCTGACGCCCACGGTTCCTACCAGCTTGTCGACGCTGGGGTGTTTGGTGTGAGGAACAGCCACGCCACGGCCAATGCCCGTGCTTCCCAGCTCCTCACGCTTCATGATAGCTTTGATGATGTCTTCGCGATCAGCCGGCTTGATGTTGCCAGCCGTGACCAAGGCGTCCACCAACTCGGCAATCACGGACTCTTTGCTGTCGGAGTTCAGCTCCGAACAGATCGACTTGGTACTAATAAAATCAGAGAATTTCATATTCGGGTCTTTCTGGGGGCACCATTCATTGCAATGCGTGACGTCGACTAGAGGCGGTTACTCATTGTCGTCCATGTCGTCGTCGTTCGGCTCGGGTGTTATGTGTTTGACGGCGGTCGATTTGTGACCGGTGAGTTTTTCTTTGTGCTTGCGAAGTTGCTGCTCTACCTTTTGCAGCGCGCTGTCCAATGCCGCAATCACCGTCGTGGCCGTGGCCGAAGCGACAAAATCCTTGGTGTGCTCGGCCGACACGTTGATTTCCACGCTCGGTTCGGCTGGGTGCTGAAAGTCTACGACGACGTGGATCGCATTGACGCGGTCGAACAGTCGACGCACTTTTTCAGACTTCTCGCGGATGACATCCTGATCATAGCTGCTCAAGGAACCATGGCGAGCGGAGACGTTGACTTGCACTTAAGTGGACTCCATGTTGTGCGATTATGTATAAGTATTGATCAAGCCACAGCAAGTTCAATTGCGGCTATTGTATCCGTGCCCCACCCGCTAGCCAAAGGCGGTTAAGCCGCTAAGCGGAAAAAATCGCCAAACGCATGCCGCCCAGGCACTGTACATATGTCCACAGAAGCGGGTCGGGCTTCCGCCGGCTCCCTGCTAGCCCCTACACTCACCTCAATCCCTGCGCTTTTAAATACTCTTACGCCTTTCAGGATAACTCCCTTGATCCACCTCGACCCGAATCTTGTGGTTTGGCTGGGTTCTAGCCTATTAGCTATTTTAATACTAGCACGCATGATGGATTCGCGCCGGGCCAAACTGGCGCGCCTGCTGCAAACTTACGTGGAAAAGCGGCAGCAGTGGGCTCGCAAACGTGCTAAAGCTACCCGGCTCACCCGGCACCTGGCGCGGAGCAAAGCTGCGGAGGAGGCGGCGGAGCTGAAGCGCGACTCGCGATAAGTCTCGACTGTCTGGCCCGCCAAGCTTAGAATGGTCCCGCTACCAAACGCTCTTCCGTTTGACGCCTATCCATCAACCCCGCAAGCATCGCCGCATGAAGTCTACTGCTGACACTCAATCGCACGAAGTGCCAAGCACCACTTCCTTGAACACCGCTGTCCCCACCAAAACCGCTGTCCCCACCAAAAAACTGTATATCGAGACGGTGGGCTGCCAAATGAATGTGCTCGATAGCGAGATGGTCGTGGCCAGTCTGCGCCGCCAGGGCTACGATTTGACCGATCGGCCTGAGACGGCGGACACGATACTGTTCAACACCTGGAGCGTTCGCGAGCATGCCGAGGAGAAGGTCTACAATTCGGTAGCGCGGCTAAAGCTGCTCAAGTTGGCCCATCCCGATAAAACGATCGGGGTCATGGGCTGCATGGCGCAGAAGGATCAGCAGTTGGTGTTTGACCGAGCCCCGTTTGTGGATTTAGTGGTCGGCCCCGGTCAGCTACAGCGCATCCCTGAGTTGCTGGAGAAAATCCGCAGCGGTCAGGGACCGCAAATGGCGGTCAGCCTTGGCCGTCGCGATGGCAGCCAAGATGACATTCGCCGCAGTCATGAGACATTCGACCCACTGCGCGATCCAACCATGCGGCCCACGCCATTCCAGGCCTATCTCCGGATTCAGATCGGTTGCGACAAGTTTTGCACCTACTGTATCGTGCCCATGACGCGCGGTCCGGAGCAGGGGCGACCGCCCGAATTGATCGTGGCTGAAGCTCGCGAGTTGGCCGACCAGGGTTGCAAAGAGATCGTGCTGCTCGGGCAAACCGTCAACAGCTATCGCTATCGCGATTCGAATCAAAAAGAAACCGAACTGGCCGACCTGCTCGAGGCGATCCACGAGATCGATGGTATCGAGCGACTCAAGTTCGTCACGAATTATCCCAAAGATATGACGCGGCGGTTGCTGGAGACGGTTCGCGACTTGCCCAAGTGCAGTCCCTACCTGCACGTGCCTGCCCAGTCGGGTTCGGATGCAGTGCTAAAACGCATGAAGCGCGGCTATACGGTGGGCGACTACTACGAGATGATGGATCGCGTCGGCGAGATCTTGCCAGGCGCGGCCGTGTCCAGCGATTTCATCGTCGGCTTCTGTGGCGAGACCGACGAGGACTTTGAGCAGACGATGCAGATGGTCCGCCGCTGCCGCTTTAAAAATAGTTTTATCTTCCAGTATTCCGTCCGCCCGGGCACGCGCGGGGCGGAGCTGTACGCCGACGATGTGCCGCTGGAAGTCAAGACGCGGCGCAACGTAGAGCTGCTCGACTTGCAGACCGAGATCTGTCTGCAAGACAACCTGCATTTTCTCGGCCAGCGCGTGCAGGTGTTAGTGGAAGGCCCTAGCAAGCTCTCGGTCAAGCGTCAGGAATCGGGGCCGCTGCGGCAGATGACCGGCCGCACGCCCTGCGATCGCATCGTGGTCTGGGATGGCAATCAGCGACAGACCGGGCAGATGCTCGACCTGCTGGTGCACGATGCAAGCGCCACCACGCTGTTTGGCCAAGTCGAGACCGTCGAGCTGACTCCTACCGTCTTCGCCATCAGCGGGACCTAAGCATCGTGCGGGAAATAAGTGTCTGATAGTCGCCGAACCGCTCCGCCGGTTCGT